>CAZSDE010000011.1:7403-21626 GCA_964605435.1 uncultured Akkermansia sp. | reverse complement strand
TGTCGCCGTCCTGCTGGGAACAGGGGGCGGCATCATGGCAGCCCCCACGTTCTTCAGCCTCGGATCGCAGCGGAATCCCTACGCCATCGTCCTCGAAGATTTCACGGGCGACGGCAAGCCGGACATTGTGACCTCGGCCCTCAGCACGAATGAGCTCATGTTCCTGCGCGGCGGCGGCGATGGCACCTTCGGAACTGCCACGGCCATTCCCGCGGGCATGAACAGCAATTACCACGTCCGCTCGGCCGACCTCAATGGCGATACCTTCCGCGACCTCGTGGTCGCTTGCTACGGAAACAGCCGCGTCCTCGTCTTCACCGGAAAAGGCGACGGCACGTTCAACGGCCCCACCGTCTACAGCGTCTCCGGTAACCCCATCGCGGTCGCCCTCGCCGACCTCACAGGCGATGGCCGTCCCGACGCCGTCACGGCCAATCACGGCAACTCGACCATTACCTTCCTCAAGGGCCTCGGTCAGGAAATCCTCGCAGAAAACCCCGCGGGCTCAGGCCTGCGCAGCGCCGCGGGCCGCGGTAACCTCACCCTCGCTCCCTCGGGCGCATGGGACGAGGACGTCTGGTCGTTCGACGGCGCAGCCGGCCAAATCCTCAGCATCGCATCGGAATCCGCCGGAAATGCCTCCAACAGCGGACTCCGCTACGATGTCTACGCGCCCGATTGGTCCCTCTTCACCCGATTCTACAGCGACGGGGTCGGCCGCGGCCAGTCGGATCCCCTCACGCTTCCCTCCAGCGGTCGCTACACCGTCGTCGTCATCCGGAACTATTCCTATGAAGGCGAATACCGCTTCCGCGTGAGCATGCTGCCGCCTCCATGGCAGTGGGAAACGGAATCAAACGACGCCACCGGCAATGCCACCGTCCTCAACCTGCGCGAGGCCCCCGGCGGTCGGCAGACCGCTCAGGTCGGTGGCTACCTCGCCGGCTACGATGCCAATGGCGATCACTTCCGGCTCGGCACGCAGGGCGAAGGCACGACCATTTCGGTCAATCTCGTCCAGCCATCCACGAGCCCACTCGTTCCCACTCTCGAATTGATCAATCCCGCCGGAGCGGTTGCCGCCACCGGCTCGGCCAGCCTCACTCACAACATCGGAACCGGTGGCGGCGGTCTCTACCACGTCCGCCTCCGGGGGTCGCCGGAATCCATCGGCCTCCAGTCGGTCTACCTCATGGAAGTCAATGCCGCTGACCTCGTGCCACCGGAAATCACCGCCAGTTCGCTGCCGGCCGCAGGCTCGACCAGCGATGCCATCTGGGATCGCTTCACGGTAACTTTCTCGGAAGACCTCCAGCCACCCAGCGTCAATGGATCGTCTCCGTACTCGCTGACGAATGCCGGAACCGATGGCATTCCGGGCAACGCCGATGACCAATCCTATGCCGTTCTCTGCGAGGGCTACACGGGCGGCCTGACCGCCACCCTCCGCATTCTCGATGGCCCCCTCCAGCCGGGCAGCTACACGTTCTCGGTCAGTTCTGCCCTGCGCGACCGCGCGGGCAATGGCCTCGTTCCTTTCTCCCGCGCCTTCACCATCACAGGAATCTCCGGCTACGTCCTCGAATCGCGCGGCAATGACAGTTCGGCCACGGCCACGCAGATTTCGACGCAGCCACCGAGCGGACCGGACGGTTCCCCGGTGCCAGCCATCAGTGTCCCGAGCGGAGGATCCAATCCCTACGAAATCGCCGCTGGTCTCCTTAATGGCGATGCTTTCCCCGACGCGGTCGTCACCAACTACAACAATGCCACCATCGGTGTGATCCTCGGCGATAGCGCGGGCGGATTCCTCCCAGCCGTTTCCTACCCCACCGGTCCCAATCCCTTCGGCATCGCTCTGCGCGACCTCAATGGCGACGGCCGCACGGACGTCCTTGTCACCAACAGCGGTGCCTCCACGCTCAGTGTCCGGCTCGGCCGCGGCGACGGTACCTTCGATGACCCACTGAACTTCCCCACGGGCACCACGCCCTACCGGCTTACCACAAGCGATCTCAACAATGACTCCATTCCGGATGCCGTAGTCGCGAACTTCAATGGTGATTCGGTCAGCTTCCTCCGCGGCCTTGGCAATGGATCGTTCGCGCCCGCCGTCAACCTTGCCGCCGGCGACGGTACCGCCGCCGTGGTCATCACGGACATCAACCGCGACGGCCAGCCGGACATCGCAGCCGCCAACTACTACGCGGATACCATCAGCGTTTTCCTCGCGACCGGCCCGGGCACATTCGCTCCCCAGCAGACCTACTCCTGCGGCGATAACTGCGATCCCTACGCCATCGTCGCCGACGACTTCAATGGCGATGGCTTCGCCGACCTCGTCACTTCTTCCATCCGCCTCGGCGATGTCCGCTACTTCGCCGGAAAGGCGGACGGGACCTTCGCCACCGCCACCGTCATCGCCACCGGCTACCCAAACAACTACCACGTGATCTCCGGCGACTGGAACGCCGATGGCCAGCGCGACCTCGCGGTTTCCAATTACGGAAATTCCCGTCTCCTGATCCTCCATGGCCGCGGCGACGGATCGTTCTCCGCACCGCTCGACTACCAGACCAATGGCAACCCCATCGCGGCTGTGTCCGCGGACTTCGATCAGGACGGACTCGACGACATCGCCACGGCCAACCATGGCAACAGTACGGTCACCCTCTTCCGCAGCCGCCCGCGCCGCTTCCTCGCTCAGGACCCCGCCGGATCAGGCATCGCTTCGGCTTCAGCCCGCGGCAATCTCACCCTGCGCGGCTCGTGGGAAACCGACTTCTGGACGTTCCATGCGGAAGCAGGCGTCCTCCTCAGCGTCGCCTCGGAATCGCTCAACAATGCGGGCAGCAGCGGCCTCCGCTACGATATCCACCTCCCAGATGGACAATTCATCGGACGATTCTACAGCGATGGCAATGGCCGTGGACAAATTGATCCGATCCGCCTCAACCAGACCGGTGCCTACGGCATCCGCGTCTTCCCGAACTATGGCTACGAAGGCGAATACCGCTTCCGCGTCTCCACTGCCAAACCGCCATGGCAATGGGAAACAGAAGGCAACGATTCCGCCGGCTCAGCCAATACCCTCGTCCTCAGCGAAGCCAGCGGGGGACGGCAGGTCGCTCAGGTCGGGGGCTACCTCGCAGGCTACGATGGCAGCGGCGACCACTTCCTGCTCGGAACCCAGGGCGTTGGCACGGCCATCGCCGTCAGCCTGACCCGCCCAGCCGCCAGCCCGATTGTCCCTACGCTCGAATTGCTCAATGCCTCGTCGGCGGTCGTCGCCACGGGCACCACCTCGCTCAGCCATACCATTCCAGCCGGTGCCGCAGGAACCTATGTCGTCCGCATCCGCACAACCCCGGCTACCCAGGGTCTGCAGTCGCTCTACCTTCTCAGCATCGAAGCCACGGATTCACTGCCGCCCAGCATCACGGCCACCACGCTGCCCACGGGCGAATCCACTGCTCTCTTCAACCGCTTCACGGTCTCCTTCAGCGAGGACCTTCAGCCCGCCGGTGTCACCAACCTCGCCAATTACTCGCTGCGCTCAGCCGGCCCGGACGGTGTCTTCGATTCCCCGGACGACCAGCCATACACGCTCTTCAACCTTGGCTATTCCTCCGGCCTGTCGACGGGCTTCCGCATCCTTGATGGACCACTCCAGCCGGGCCTGCACCAGTTCCGCATCGGTACTGGACTCAAGGACCGCGCCGGAAATGCGCTGGCCTCCCCTTTCGTTCACGAATTCACCATCGCCGGCGATCCTGATTTCATCCTCGAAAGCCGCGCGAACAGCAGTCAGGCAGACGCCACCCCGCTGACGGCATCGACTTCCGGCCCGGGAACAGACGGCAGCTTCTCAGCCATCACCACGGCCCCCACCGCAGGCGCGAATCCCTACAATCTCGCCACCGCCCTCCTCAATGCAGACGCCTTCCCGGATGTCGTCACGGCCAACTGGAACGGCGGCAATGTCAGTGTCTTGCTCGGAAATGGCTCGGGCCAGTTCAGCGATCCGCAGCTCATCGCGGTAGGACCGAATCCCTTCGCGGTCGCCATCGCTGACCTCAATGCGGACTCGTTCGCCGACCTCGCCGTCACGGTCAGTGGATCGAATTCCCTGCGCATCCTCCTCGGCAATGGGGACGGTACCTTCGCCGCACCGGTCAGCTACGCCACAGGCTCGGCCCCGCGCCGGATCGTGCTGGCCGACTTCAATGGCGATGGCAAACGCGACGCCGCCGTCACCAACGAATCCAGCAACAATGTCAGTGTCCTGCTCGGCAATGGCGATGGCACCTTCGCCACCCAGACCACGTTCCCGGTGGGAACGGCCCCCGCGGGCATCGCCGTGGGCGACCTCACCGGCGATGGCATTCCAGACCTCGCCATCACCAACCGCAACAGCCACTCGCTCGGCTTGCTCGCCGGAAATGGCACGGGCGGATTCGCGGCCCATGTCAGCTTTCCCACCGGTGGCTCCAGCGGTCCCTACGAGGTGGCCCTCGCCGACTTCGACCGCGATGGCGACCTCGACGCCGTCACGGCCAGCATCAATACGGCAGACGTCCGCTACTTCGCCGGCAGCGGCACGGGCAACTTCGCGCCTGCCGTTGCCATAGGCACCATCCATTCGGGTCACTACCACGTCATCGCTGCCGACTTCGACGGCGATACCCTCACGGACCTCGCCATCGCCAGCTACAACAGTTCCCGGCTCCTCGTCATGGCCGGCCGTGGCGACGGTACGTTCCGTGAACCACTCGCCTATTCCATCAATGGCAATCCCATCGCCGTGGCCGTTACCGACTTCAATCTCGATGGCCGTACCGACCTCGCCACGGTCAACTACAACAATTCCACCGTCACCATCCTCACCGGAAATGCCCCGCACCAGCTCACCGCCAGCCCAGCCGGCAGCGGCCTTTCCCAGGGCTTCGCCCGCGGCCAACTCTCGAATCAGCCTGCCACCGGATGGGATCACGACTTCTGGAGCTTCTCCGGCAAAGCCGGCGACCTCGTCAGCATCGCAGCCGAAACCCCCGGCAATGTCTCGGGAAGCGGCCTCCGCTACGACCTCCTCCGCCCGGATGGCACGTTCGTGGCCCGCTTCTATGGCGACGGCAACGGCCGCGGCGAATTGACGCCTGTCACCCTCCCGGTCAGCGGGCGCTATGTCGTGCAGGTCATCCAGTACTACGATTCCGAAGGCGAATACCGCTTCCGCGTCAGCCTGCTCAGCCCGCCGGGCCAATGGGAAACGGAAGGCAATGACAGCACCGGCAACGCCAACACCCTCGCGATCCGCAGCGGTGGCCCGGGACGCCAGGTCGCCACCGTCGGGGGCTACGCCGCCAGCTACGATGGCAATGGCGACTTCTTCCGTCTCGGCACCCAGGGCGAGGGAACCGTCATCACGCTCACCCTCACCAAGCCGGACAGCAGCCCGCTGGAACCCACCGTCGCCATCCTCAATGCCACCGGTACTGTGGTCGCTTCCGGCTCCACCTCGGCAACCCACGAAATCACCACAGGCACCGCCGGTCAGTACTTCGCACGCGTCACGTCCACGGCAGCCAGCCGCGGCCTGCGCTCGGTCTACCTCCTCAACTGCGAAGCCACCGATTCCATTCCACCAGCCATCACGGCCACCTCGCTCCCTGCAGAAGCCGCGGAATCCCTGGCTCTCATCGACCGATTCTCCCTCACGTTCTCGGAGGAACTGGAAACCGGTCCGGTCAACACCCCCGCCAATTATGATCTCCGGCAGGCCGGACCCGACGGCCTCTTCGATAGCCCGGACGACCTCACCTATACCCTCGCTCCGGATACCTACAGCGGTGGCCTGAGCGCCTCGTTCCGCATCACCAATGGCCCGCTGCAGCACGGCCCCACGCGACTCACGGTGGCTCCCACCCTGCGCGACCGGGCCGGAAATCCCATGAACGCTCCCTTCGTGCGCCGCTTCACCATCGCGGCCGTTCCGGGCTTGCTCATCGAAAACCGCAGCAATGATTCGGCCGCCACCGGCACGCGCCTCACCCTCACAGAAGCCGCCTCCGGCCTCTCCATGGCAGGCGGGCGCGGCTTCCTCCCGAATCTCCCGAACACTGGCTGGGATGTGGATTTCTGGACCTTCGAAGCCACCGCCGGACAACTCCTCACCATCACCGCGGCCAACCTCGGCAACCCCGGCGCATCGGGCCGCCGCTTCGATCTCTACCGCCCGGATGGTTCCCTCCTCAGCGGCTTCTACACCACGGAAAATGGCCTCGCCCAGCTCGCGCCGCTCACGCTGCCAACCACCGGTCTCTACTCGCTCCGCGTCTCGATCTGGTACGGCAATGAAGGCGAATACCGCTTCAATGTGGTCACGGCCAACCCACCCCTCCAGATGGAAAGCGAGGACAACGGTGGCATTGCCAGCTCGGACCCGCTGACGCTCAGTCCCAGCGGTGCCAGCCAGTTCGGCTCCATCGCCGGGGCGCTGCCGTCGTCCGCAGATATCGATTACGTCAGCCTCGGCACGGTCACTGCCGGACAGACAATCTATGTGACCACCCGCCGCCCGGCCGGCAGCCCCGCCAATCCCTCGGTCAGTGTCTATTCCGCTTCCAATTCCTACATGCTGGAAGCCGGCGGCGGCAAACCATTCGATGGCGTCGCGGAAGTCCGCATCACCACCACCGGCGTCTATCACGTCGCTGTCCGGAATACCAATGTCGTCACGGGCCCGCTCGACCAGTACCTCCTCGATGTCCAGATCCTCCCCACCGGTGCCCTCGACTTCCCCAATCTCCTCGTCTCAAATATCGAATTGCCCAGCGGCACGGGCATCCAGAGCGGGCAGAATGTCACGGTCGCCTTCACGGTCACAAACGGCGGCACTGTCGCCACCGCGGCGTCCTCATGGGTCGACCGACTCGTCCTTTCCCGCAACAATGTGCTCGGCGATGCCGATGACATCCCAGGCGGCCTGCTGCCACGCTCGGGTGCGCTCGAACCGGCTTCTTCCTACCGCGTGGAACGCTCGGTCGCCCTGCCGGAGGGCGTGACCGGCAATTACTACGTGATCGTCGAGACGGACTCAGGCAATGCGGTCAACGAATTTCTCCTCGAAGCGGACAATGTCAGGGTCTCGGACGGCACGTTCACCGTCGCCCTCGCTCCCTACCCGGATCTCGTCGCGGACGCCCTCTCGGCCACTGGCCCGGATGCCGCAGGTGCCTTCAGCGTCGCATGGCAGTCGGCCAACCTCGGCAATCGTTCCGCGGCCGCATGGAAACAAAGATTCTCGGCCCGCCGCGCCGGATCGCCCACCCCATCGGTGGACGAGGAAACGGAGGTCACTGGTCCGCTCCTCCCGGGCAATACCCTGCCACACAGCCGATCCTTCGCTCCCGATGCCGCCGGACGCTACACCCTCACGGTGACCACGGATTCCGCCGACGATATCTACGAACACAATGGCACCAGCCACAGCGCCGCCGAAGCTAACAATGTTTCCTCCGTGGTCGTCGACGCCACCCGAGACCTCACCGTCGCTTCTCTCGAAATCCTCCCGGCTGGCACGCTCGTCACCGGAAGCGAACTGACCCTGCGCTGGACAGTCCGCAACGGCGGCAACCTCGCCATCGGCTCCACGTTCCACGACCGGGTCATGCTCCGCAATCTCACCACGGGCGAATCCTTCCTCACTCAGGACGTCGCCTACCAGCCAGCCACCGCAGGCAATGGCCCGATCGCCCCAGGCGATTCCCGCGCCCGTCAGATCACGACACGCCTTCCGGACGGCCTCCGCGGTGCCGGGGTCATCGAATGCGAAATCGTCACGGACGTCTACGGTCAAGTCGCAGAATACCTGCCGACGGAGGACGCTGAAACGAATAACGCCCGCCGCATCAGCCGCCCAGCCACCGTCTCGGCCTACCCCGACCTCAAGGTCACGGGCCTCACCCTCGTGCCCTCGGCTGCCTCACCTGGCTCGCTCATCACGGTGAACTGGATCAACCGCAACGAAGGCACGGTCGCCACTTCGGGGAACTGGCACGACCGCATCACGGTCACCAGCAATGCCACGGGCCAAACGGTGGCGGATCAGGTGATCTTCTACAATGCGGCCCCAGCGGCGGACGGTCCGCTGGCCCCCGGTGCCGGCCGCGCCCGCTCGGCCCAGATCGCCATTCCCAACGGCACCATTGGTCTCGGTCTCTTCACGTTCACGGTCACGGCGGATACCTACAACTCGGTCTTCGAATACAACCCCGGCGGGGACGCGGAAACGAACAATGCCGCCTCGATCCCCCTCACGAGCGCCAATGCGGACTTCACCGCCCCGGCCATCTCGAACACGCAATTCAATGGCAACCCCATCGCGGATGGCAGCACCATCACGGGCTCGGGCCGCCTCACCGCCGCCGTCACCGACCCATCGGGGGTCTCGCGCGTGGAATTCTCGGTTCGTCCGGACGGTGGCACGGATTCGCTCATCGGCACAGACACCAACGCCAGTGATGGCTTCGGGGCTTTCTGGAATGCGGAGAACGCAGCGAACGGCACCTACGTCTTCACCATCCGCGCCGTCGATACCTTCGGAAATGCAGGATCGCTGAGCCGCTCGGTCACCCTCGCCCTCGCTCCACCCCCAGCTCCCGTCATCACTCAGCCAACCAACGGATTCGCCACCAACCTCGCCCCGCTCAGCATCCGCGGCACCGCCACGCCATCCACGCAACTGGTCGTCCGCATCAATGGAGCAGACGCCGCCGCGCCAGTCACGGTGGCCGACGACGGCCAATGGCAGGTCCCAGTCATTCTCGTCAACGGAGCCAATCAGATCGTTGCCCGCGCCCGCAATGCCGCCGGATTCGGCAGCCCATCGAACACCGTCACCGCTACCCTCGACCTCACAGTCCCGGCCCCGCCCAGCTCGCTCACCGCGGTTTCCCGCGAGGACGGCCGCATCCGCCTGAACTGGACGGCGGCCACCGGCGCAGGCATCGCCGGATACCACGTCTACCGCGCCGCGGCTTCGTTCACGGATCTCACCGCTGCGGGCGTCACGAAGCTGACGGCCAATCTCATCACGGCTCAGCAATTCGATGACATTCCCGCCACGGATGGCACATGGTTCTACCGGGTCACCGCCACCAGCGCCGCGGGCAATACGAGCACGGCTTCGCCAGAAGCCAGCGCCACCAGCGACCGCACGGCCCCAACTCTCGTCTCGGTGGAATTCACGCCACGCGATCCCGCAAGGTTCATCGACGGACGCTTCGGCACGGGCACGGTCGATGTCGCCGTGCGGGTCTCGGAAGCCCTCGACGGTCTCCCCTTCTTCAGCATCGCTCCCACCACGGGCGGCTTCCCCATCCCCATCACCCTCCGCGCGGGAGCATCGCCCACGGAATTCGATGGCAGCTTCACCATCACCAGAGATACCGCCGCCGGCGCATACCAGGCGTCGTTCTCCATGCGCGACCTCAACAATAACCGCGGTGCCGGAACCTCGGCCGACGCCAGCCTGCGCATCGATACCCGTGGACCCGCCGCCGATGGCCTCGAACTCAGTCTGGACGCCCCCATCCGCAATGACTCCGCCAATCCCGCGGAACTCACCGTCGTCCTCCACCTCGATGAAGATGCCGCGGCCCCGCCGGAACTCACATGGCGGCTCACCAGACTCGCTGATCACCTCACACCCATCCCAGTCACTCTCACCATGGACGGCAATGCCCGCACATGGACGGGGAACCTCACGCTGCCAGCCAATGCCGGATCACCGGAACCGGAGGAACTCCGCTTCTCGCTCGTCGCCACCGACGACCTCGGCAACGAGGGCCGCGAAATCTCGGTGACCTCCCGCTTCGAAATCTATCAGGGCGACCTCCCGACGCTCGACGCTCCCCAGGGATTCTTCGCAGTCTCCCGCCCAGCCGGCAGCATCGCCCTCGCATGGAATCTCATGCCTGGTGCCTCGGGCTACCAACTCTACCGCTCCACAGCCAATGGCGGCCCAGCCTCGCTCCAGCCACTCACCGTCATCAACGACCCGGCCGTCCTCACCTACTCGGATACCCCGGAAACGGACGGCGAATACCATTACGCCATCGCTACCCTCCGCACCGCCAATGGCATCACCGCCGCTGGAATTGCCTCTTCACCACCAGCCCCGGCCACCGCAGACCGCCTCGCCCCACCCAGCCCGCTCGACCTCTCGCTCGTCCTCGCCAGCAATGGCATCCTCTCGCAATGGCAGGCCGGCACCCCAGCCGAAGCCGGCACGCGCTTCCGCGTCTACCGCGCAGGCAACCCGATCACCTCGACCGCCGGTCTCACTCCGCTCACGAATACGCTCACGCTGACCCGCTACCTCGACCCCAATCCATCTCCCACACTCCGCTACTACGCAGTCGCTGCGGTGGATGCCGCGGGCAATGAATCGCCGCCGTCCGCAAGTGCCTACCTCAATGCCACGCTCTGGGCGGTCAATGCACTCACCATCGAACGGCCGGAATCGGGACCGCGCCTGATCTCATGGACGAATGCCTCACCGGATGTCCAGGGCTACCGCCTCCTGCTGGGCCCAGCCACGGGCGGCACCCCGCTCGCCCCCGGCCTCCTCCCGGGCACTTCGTTCACGGACCACAACCCGGCACCCGGCGACCGCACCTACACAGTCATCACGGTCGACCCGGCTAATGCCGAAAGCCCACCGCGCTCGCTCGCCATGCCGGACATGGAACTCGCCCTCCTCCCGGATCAAACGGTCCGCCGCGGCCTCGTCTCGCGTCTCCTCGTCCGCGTCACGAACCGCTCGGCGTCCCTCACACTCAGCCGCGCCATCATCCGCATCAACCTGGCTTCCCAGAACCATCAGTCGGAACTCTTCAGCCTCGCCCCAGGCGAATCCATGGACGTGCCGGTCGTCGTGGGCGGCTACGCGAGCCTCACGGAAAGCTCCACGGCGCTCGCCATCAGCATGGAGTCGCGCCCGGAAGACGGTGCCCTCCTCCGCTTCCTCGCCAGTGGATCAGTCGCCGTCGCCCACGGCGGCCTTCCCGCCGGTGTCCTCCCGGGCCTCTTCACCCGCGGCGGCTCGGGCCAGTTCCAGTTCCGCATCCGCAACACGTCATCGGAAACGGTCGAAATCATCTCGGCCCGCAACAGTGGCTCGGCAGATTCCACGGACCTCCGCGTCCGCCTCATCGACCCCGCAGGCAATTTCCTCTCGGCCGCCCCCGTCCGCATCAATGTCGGCAGCAGCATCGTCACGGTCTCGGATGGCACTAGCCTCATCCGCCTCGCCCCCGGCGCTGCCTTCCTCTCGGAGACCCTCGTCCTCCCCGTCCCGGAAACCTCGGCCAATGCCCTCACCCTCCAACTGGAAGCAGACCGCGCCTTCTACCGCTACGGTCGACCAGAACAAGTCTCGTCCCCAGGCTTCACTGCCCGCGCCCCGGCCTCGCTCCGCGAAGTCACTTACCTCGGTGCCATCACGTCGGTCACCCCGGCAGTCTCGCTGGGCAGCCAGCCAATCGTCATCACGGGCCGCGCGGTCTCGGCCACGGACCCGACCTCCCCAGTCCCGGATGTCCCGCTCCGGCTCGGGATTTCCTCCGCTGGCTTCGAACGGGTCTCGGAAATCACCATGGATCGCTCGGGGAATTTCTCGTTCTCCTTCCAACCTCTCCCCTCGGAAGCGGGTCAGTTCGATGTCTGGCTCACCCACCCGGAAATCCGCACGAAGACCATCCAGGCGAGCTTCGTGGTCGCGCAAGTCACCATGACCCCCGGGGCGGCCGGCCTCCGCGTCCCACGCAACTACCGCCAGGATTTCGCCCCGCAAATCCGCACGGGCGTCGGCACGGTCGCCACCAACCTCCGTCTCGTACGCCCGCACCCGCCTCCGCAAGGCCGCCCCCGCCCTCCGCCTCGTCGCCCCGCCCCCACACCCCCCGTGCCCCCCCCTCACTCCCCGCGTCCCCGCCTCGCTCGCCGGCAGCGAATCCGCCACCCTCCCCATCAGCTTCACCGCCGACAGCACGGCTCCCTCGACGGGCAATCTCCAGCTGCGCCTCGTCAGCGACGAAAATCCCAGCGGCTGGGCCACCCTCGACCTCGGCTTCACCCTCACTGCCGCCACCGCCGCCGCCAGCGTTTCTCCGAATGTCCTCGACACCGGCGTCAATCCGGGCGGCGCGGAATCGGAAACCATCCGACTCCGCAGCACGGGCCTCGTCCCCCTCAAGGATGTGCAGTTCGCCATCGTCCGCATCGATGGTGCCTCGGAACTTCCACCACCCTCATGGGTCTCCCTCTCGGTCCCCGGCCTCATCCCGGAAGTCGCCGTCGGCGAGGAATTGCCTGTCGCTTTCAATGTCCAGCCACCCGCCGACCTCGCGCAGGGCGAATACTTCTTCGATATCCGCTTCCGCGCCTCCAACCACCCGGATATCCGCATCCCTGTCCGTGTGGTCATCACCCCAGCCGGCACAGGCGATGTCCTCTTCAAAGTGGTCGACCTCCTCACCCTCACCCCGGACCCGGGCTACTCGCCGCCCGGCAGCCCCAACCACCCGGACCCGCTCTACCAGGGCGTCCGCAATGCCACCATCCAGCTCCAGAATGAGGACGTCACCAGCTTCGTGCGCACGGTCACCACGGACGCGTACGGCGAAGCGGACTTCCGCGAGGATGGCGAACGCGTCCTCCCAGCCGGTCGCTACAAATACCGCGTCACCGCCGACGGCCACGACAGCCGTACGGGCCGACTCGTGATCCGCCCAGGCGTGACCCTCCGCGAAACGGTCCTCATCCCGAACCGCTTCGTCTCCATCGAATGGGAAGTCGTCCCCATCACCATCGAGGACCGCTACGAAATCCTCCTCGAGGCTGTCTTCGAAACGAATGTGCCGGCTCCCGTCGTCACGGTCAATCCACCCATTCTCAACCTCCCGGCCATGTGCGCGGGCGATGTCTTCTACGGCGAATTCGCCTTCACCAACCACGGCCTCATCCGCGCGGATTCCTTCAAGTTCACAGCCCCACCTTCGGACGAATACAACGAATTCGAACTCCTCGATGCCGTGCCCGCCAGCATCGATGCCCGCACCACCATCGTCGTCCCCTACCGCGTCACGTCCCGCAAGGCCTTCCCAGGCATCGCCTGCGGCAGCGACAGCGCCGGTTCCCCCGACCGCCGCTCCACAACACGCTCGGGCACTGGCTCGGACTGCTTCCGCTACTCGACTTGCATGCCCTACGAATACAAACACCGCTGCCCATGGGGCGATGATGTCACTTCCACGGGCACCGTCTGCGGTTCCTATGCCTACGGTTCCTGCGGTGGCCCCGGCGGGCCCGGCGGCAGTGGTGGCTACTACTGGGGCTTCGGTGGCCCATCCAGTGGCGGCGGCGACGGTGGAACATGGGGCGGCTGGTCAGGCACGGTCACCTCTTCCTCGGATGGCTGCTTCCCCGACTTCTTCGACTGCAATAACCGCAACCCCATCGGCTGCTGGGTCAATTATGTCTCCCGCCAGTTCGAAGACGAAGCCGTCGACCTCGAAACCCCAGTCCCCGGCTCGGGCAACATCACGAACCGCATCCGCCGCTTCTACCGCGATAACCGCTGGATCTTCGAACACTCGGATTCCAACCTCACCATCCTCACCGATGGATCAGGACCATCGGAAATGATCCACCTCAACAGTGCCTTCCGCCCAGTCGATTCCTCGCGCTTCGAATTCTCCAACGGCCGCGACCGCATCCGCCAGACCTCGGAAGGCTGGCGCCTCACGGTCACCAATGGAAACTGGCGCGACTTCGACCCGGTCGGCCGCCTCATCCGCTCGGGCCGCGCCGACACTACCCTCATGTCCTATCTGTACGACGCAGATGGCAATCTCGCGAACCTCGCCAATCCCGCCGGTACCGTCTTCGCTACCTTCCATTGGTCGGCTGGCCGCCTCACTTCCATCACAGATACCGATGGGCGCTCGGTCACCTACGAATACAATGGCAGCCTCCTCAGCAAGGTCACGGACTCGGAAGGCGAAGTCACTCAGTACTTCTACGACAGCGCGGGCCGCATGAACCGCTACATCGACGCCACCGGCATCGCCCACCTGCTCGCCTACGATGCCAATGGCGCGGCCCTCTCCCTCCTCGACGAGGAAGGCAATGGCCGCATCTTCCGCTTCGATTACGATA
>CAZSDE010000011.1:0-7393 GCA_964605435.1 uncultured Akkermansia sp. | reverse complement strand
CGATAAACTCCGCCGCGAATACTACTTCGCCGAAAAATACACCTCGGGCCCCCTCCGCGAACGCTGGTTCGACAACGCCGGCAATGTCCGCCTCGCCCACATCAATGGCCAACTCGCCCGCGAAGTCATCGCGGAAGACCGACGCGAAATCCTCCGCTACGGCGACGGCACCGAAGTCGTTCAGGAATACGACGAGAATGGCAACCTCCTCACCACCACCATGCAGGATGGTTCCGTGGAATCGTTCGAGTACGATCCCGCGACCCGCAAACCGCGCCGCCGCATCGATCCAGCCGGCGTCATCACGGCCTACCAGTACAATGGCAGTGGTCAGCTCACGGAACTCACGGAAGCCCTCGGCCTCCCGGAACAGCGCCGCACCGTCTTCGTCTACAATGACGCCGGTCTCCTCACGAGCGAAACCACCCACGCCAATGACGGTCTCGGTGCCACCGTCCGTTCCTACGCCTACAATGCCGATGGCCGGAAAACGTCGGAAACCAACGAAATGGGCAAGGTCACCAGCTTCGCAGACCACGACGCCAATGGCATCCCCACCACCATCACGGATCCCGATGGCCGCACCCGCTCGGAAACGCACGACAGCTTCGGCCGCCTCACCAGCCGTACCTCCGCCCTCGGCCACCGCTGGCAGTTCGAATACGATGCCTTCAATAACCTCACCGCCACCATCGACGCCACGAATCAGCGCTCGGAAACCTACTACAATATCGATAACCTCCCATCCCGCGAAACCGACGCCTTCGGCACGGTCACGGCCCGCCGCCAGTACAACCCGGATGGCCGCATCACAGAACAACGCGCCGCCGCCGGACGCATCACCAGAAATACCTACGATTCCTTCGGCCGCATCTGGAAGGTCACTGACCCAGCCGGCGATGTCACCGAGTTCCTCTACAGCGACAGCGACCCGGAAGGTGCCCGCCCCACGGACATCATCTACCCAACCTTCCGCCGCGTCCTCGCCTACGACTTCCGCAACCGCCGCGTCACCACCACGGACCGCAACGGCGACACCGTCCTCCGCACCACCATCCACGAAATCGATACCCGCGGCAATGTCGTCGCCATCACGGATAGCGAAGGCCGCCGCGAACAGTTCGCCTACGATGGTCTCGGCCGCCTCACCCGCGCCACCTCAGGCGGCGGTCTCGTCCAGACCTTCACCTACAATCGCTTCAATAAGGTCACGTCCTACACCACCCCGGACGGCAAGGTCTGGTCCACCGCCTACCGCGCGGATGGCCTCCGCAGCTCGGAAACTTCCCCGGAAGGCCGCGTCCGCTCGTTCACCTACACGGAATCAGGCGAACCCAAACGCACCACGGAGCCAAACGGCGATGCCCAGCTCATCACCTACGATAATGACGGCCGCGCCACGGACTTCGCATGGTTCACCGCCGCCAACCCCACCACACCTCAGAAGGCCGTCACCTATTCCTACGACGCCAATGGCCGCATGACCGGCTACGCCATGGCGGATTTCACTGGTTCCTTCGGATACGATGAGAAAGGCCGCAAAACTTCGGAAACGGTCAACTTCGGTCCGTTCTCCCGCACCCGTTCGTGGACATACCACCCGGACGACCGCATCCATACCTACACCGACGCCACCGGCTCGACCCGTACCTACACCTACGATGAAGCTGGCCGCCTCGCGGGCATCAGCCTCCCAGGCACTGGCGAAATCACCTACAGCGACCGCACCGCCACCCGCATCGGCCTCATCACGTTCCCCGGCGGCCTCACCCAGCACTTCTCGCACGACGACCTCCTCCGCCCCACGGGCATGTCGTTCCGCCGACCCGATGGCTCGGAAATCTTCAGCTGGGCGGAATCGTTCGACGGGGCCAACCTGCCCACCAGCCGCACCATCGCAGGCACCACCACCGCGGTCGCCTACGACAACTCGGCCCGACTCGTCACTTCCGGATCGACCACCTTCACCTACGACGACCGCGGCAACCGCACGTCCCTCACCGGGATCCCTGGCCTCTGGACCTATAACCAGGACGATGAAATCCAGTCGGCTGGCCCGTTCTCGTTCTCGCACGACGCCCGCGGCAACCGCACGGGCCGCTCGGGAGCCGGTTCAGCCTTCTCCTACACATGGGACGCCGCCGGACACCTGACCTCCGTCACCGGCCCTGCCGGCACCGCCACCTACCGATACGACCCCTTCGGCCGCCGCCTCTCGAAAACCATCGGCGGTACCACCACCTACTACGCCTACAGCGAAAATGGCATCGAAGCGGAATTCGACGCAGCAGGCAATATCCTCGTTTCCTATGGATACGATCCCTCCTCGGAATTCGGTCAGCGCCCACTCTGGATGAAATCTGGCCCGAACCGCTTCTGGTACGGCTTCGATAAACTCGGTACCCCCCTCGTCCTCACAGACTCGGCCGGCAATGTGGTCTGGCGCGCTTCCTACGATGCCTTCGGCAGCGCCACGGTCTCCGTCAGCACCGTCACCAGCAACCTCCGCCTCCCCGGTCAGTACTTCGACTCGGAATCCGGCCTCCATTACAACTGGCATCGCTACTACGACCCCACCACCGGCACCTACCTCTCCCGCGACCCGGCCCGCGACGATTACAACCACTTCCGCTACGCCCTCAATGACCCATTCACCAAATACGACCCGGATGGGCTCCGCGCCAAGGTAAGCATTCCGCTCGGTGCCAGCGGCTGCAAGCTCTACACGTCTCTCGACTTCTGCGAATGCGGAGTCAAATGCGGGGGCGCACTCGGCAAGGAAGGCAGCAAACTCGGCAAGTGCGAGGCCAGCGTTGATCTCGACCTCTGCAATGGCCGCAATGGCGGCGGACCCGGCGGCGCTCCCGCCCCCAAACTCTGCGGCGCTCTCGGCTGCAAGGCGGGTCCCTGCAGCGCGGAGGTCTTCAAGGGTTGCTACGACTTCAATTCACGGAAGTTCAGCCTCTCCGGCCCAACCATCGGCTGCGACAAGAAACTTCCCGGTGATGCCGAAATCGGCGCCGAAGCTCCTCCGGTCTGGGACTCGGACGGCGGTGGCTGGGCCTTCTGATCTTCTCACCTTTACCCTCTCTCTTTCCCATGCAACCCCGCTTCCGCTTCCTGCTCGCTGCCCTCATGGCGATCATTCTCGGACCACCCCCGTCCCGCGCCCAGGACATCTGCGCGAAGGTCAAAATCCAGATCGAACAGGAATTGACCTTCGAACGCGAGGCCTTCGAGGCCCGCATGACCATCAATAACGGTCTCCCGGAATCCGCTCTCACGGATCTCTCGATCGCCGTCACGTTCGCTGACTCGGAAGGGAAACCGGTCGTGGCCTCCAGCGATCCGGACAATACCGCTGCCCTCTTCTTTATCCGACTCCAGACGGGCAGCTCGATTCCTTCCTCCATCGCTTCTGGTTCCTCCGCGTCCATCCGCTGGCTCATCATCCCCAGCATCACGGCGGGCGGCAGCAACCCAAACGGCACGCTCTACCTCGTGGGCGCTCAGGTCAGCTACAAGGTCGCCGGCGCCCAGGAACAAGCCACGGTCGCCCCGGACTCAATCTACGTGAAACCCATGCCCCGGCTCACGCTCGATTACTTCATTCCCTCGGAAGTCATCGGCGATGACCCCTTCACGGCCTACATCGAGGAACCTGAACCGTTCTCGCTCGGCCTCCGACTCCGCAATACTGGCTTCGGACCAGCCAAGAATCTCAAAATCGATTCCAGCCAGCCGAAGATCGTGGAAAATAAACAGGGCCTCCTCGTGGCCTTCCGCATCAATGGCTGCGTGGTCGATGACAGACCGGCTCTTCCGACGCTGCTGGCCGATTTCGGCACAATCCCGGGCGGCACGACCCGCTCGGCCCGCTGGCTCATGACCAGCTCGCTCTACGGCCGCTTCACGGAATTCAATGCCAGCTTCTCCCACGCGGACGACCTCGGCGGCCGCCTTACGTCGCTCATCGAAAAAGTCAGCGCCCACATCATGATCACAGACGTCCTCGTGGACATCCCGGGACGCGACCTCACCCGCGATTTCCTCGCCTACGCGGATTCATCAAAGACAACCGCCAAGGTCTGGGAATCCAGTGGCATTGAATCGGAGGTCAGAATCTTTTCTTCTGGCCTCTCGACGTCGGTCTCGGGCGACGATGTGACCGTTTCCTGCCCGGGCGACCTCAGCCCGGTCTACCTGAAAGCACCAGACCCATTCGCGGGCCGCCGCCGCCTCGCCTCTGCCATCCGCGCGGATGGCAAAAGCCTCCCGTTAGGCAATGCATGGCTCTCCAAAACCTACCTCCCTGGTTCGCAGCGCTATAATTACTTCCTCAATGTCTTCGACACAGGCAACGAGGCCGGTCTCGGCTACTCGCTCAAATTCGAAACCGCGGCCCTCGCGAACCGCAAGCCGCGCATGATCGACCCCGGCAACCGCATCTTCCCAGCGAATGCCACGTTCGAAATGCTCCTGCTCGCAGACGACCCGGACGCTGACCCGCTCACGATCACGGCGTCTTCTCTCCCGGAAGGTGCCACGTTCACCAAAATCAATGAAGGGGTCAGCGCGCTCCGCTGGTCGCCCACCGCGGCCCAGGCGGGCGACTACACGGTCAGCTTCACCGCCAGCGATGGCCTACTCACGGACCGCCGCACCATCGTCATCACGATCACCACGGACGCTACCCTCATCGCATGGAAAAACCGCAGCTTCGGCCCGGATCCGCGCCCGACGGACGAATTCCTCCGCGCCGATGACGACGGCGATGACCTCGACAATGCCCTCGAATTCGGCCTGAACCGCGACCCGGCCGCCGCGGACGACAGCGGCATCATCCTCCGCGTGGAACCAAACGCTGACAATGACCTCGTCACCACGCTGACCTACCTCCGCCGCACGGACGACCCCACTCTCATCATGGAGGTCATCGGCGCGGACTCGAGCCGCGATGACGCGGAATGGTCGGTCCAGCCCCAGGCGCTCGACCCGGATCAATCGGGGGTCCCGGATGGCATGCAGCGCTGGAAGGGCACGGATTCCATCCCGCTGGGCGGTGCCCACCCCCGCCGCTTCCTCAAACTCCGCGCCCGCTTCTCCACTCCCTGACCCGCCCCGCAAACTCCTCCCCGAGCCATCCCATGAAACTGTCTCTCTGCTTCGCGGCGCTCTTTGCCTGCTTCCCATCCCTGCCTGCCTCGGCCCAATCAACCGGTGGCTCGCTCACCCTCACGATCCGCGCTCAGTCGGATTCCCGGCTCTCACTGCCCTACCAGCACCCTCGACTGGAAGGAGGCGAAATCGCGGGGGTCGGCTCGGCTTCGCTCACGCTCCAGGGGAAGGCATGGTCGCCAGGCGAATACACGCGCCGCGACGATGGCTCGGGCCGCGCCTGCTACGCTCTCTTCCGCAGCGGCCCTCTCGAAGGTGTCTTCTACCCCATCATCAGCAATAACGAGGATACCATCGTCCTCGACACGGGCAGCGACGACCTCCGATCCCACCCGCTCGGCACCATCGCCTTCGGCAACCGACTCGATATCATTCCCTACTGGACCATCGCGGATGTCTTCGGAGCGGACGAGGAAAGCCTGCTCATCACTCCACGCGTCTCGCCCCTCTTCCCCACCGACGAGGTCCTCCTCTACGACCCGGCCACCAACGGCATCAATCAGTCGCCTTCCCAGACGCTCTACTATCTCAAGGATAAGGGCTGGCGCAGCGTGGCCGCCCCGTCGGATTCAAGCGCGGCCACGATCCTCCCGCCAGGCTCGGTCTTCGTTGTCCGCCGCCGCGGATCGTCGGACCTCGAACTCATCAATTTCGGCGTCTACTACCGCCAGCGCCGCGCTCTCACCATCAAGGGCGGCGGCACCGCCGGCAATGACCAGGTGGTCTCGCTCCTCCTCCCGGAACCGATCTCGCTGGACGAAGCAAATCTCGCAGAATCCACGGTCCGCCCGTCCCTCAGCCCCATCCTCCGCTCGGATGAGGTCCTCCTCTGGCGCGCGGTCACCACGGGCTTCAATCAGCCGGCCGATACCGTCCTCTACTACCGCAAGGACGCGGGCTGGCTCCGCGTCGGCGATAACGCCCCCCAGGGCTCCGCCATCACGCTCGCCCCAGGCGAAGCCATCATCATCCGCAAGAAACAAGGCAGCCCCACCACGGACTGGCTCCAGCTCCCACCTCCCTGATTCCCCTCCCGCGCTTGCACGCCCCCACCCGGACAGTCACATGATCCCCCATCATGCTGACCACCCCCGTCCTCCTCGGCGACCGTTCCCATAATGTCCTCACAGGCCAAGGACTCCTCGCCTCCACCGGTTCCCAGGCCCGATCCCTCTTCCCCCTCACGCGCCGCTGCGCCATCATCACGGATTCCAATGTCGGCCCGCTCTACGCCGATACCGTAGCCGATTCCCTCCGCAGCGCCGACTTCGAACCCACCACCATCACGGTCCCCGCCGGCGAACCATCAAAGTCGTTCTCCTGCCTCGAATCGGTCTGCCGCGCCATGGTCTCCGCCGGACTCGACCGCAAATCGTTCGCCATCGCCCTCGGCGGCGGCGTCATCGGCGACCTCGCCGGCTTCGCCGCTTCCATCTTCTTCCGCGGCATCCCCTTCCTCCAAATCCCCACCACCATCGTCTCGGTCGTCGATAGCTCAGTCGGCGGAAAAACCGGCATCAATACCCAGGAAGGCAAAAACCTCATCGGCTCTTTCCACCAGCCAAAACTCGTCCTCATCGACCCCGCCACCCTCCTCTCCCTCCCAGACCGCGAATACCACGAGGGCTTCGCCGAAGTCATCAAACACGCCGCCATCCGCGACGCCCCCATGCTCGACGACCTGGAATCCCTCGCCCAAAACCCGTCCCGACTCCATCTCGACGCCCTCATCGCCCGCAACGTCGCCATCAAAGCGAGCATCGTCAGCGATGACGAATTCGAAACCAAGGACGTCCGCGCCCTCCTCAACTTCGGCCACACCATCGGCCACGGCATCGAAGCCAGCGCCGGCTACGGCCAATTCCTCCACGGCGAAGCCATCAGCCTCGGCCTCCGCGCCGCCCTCTCCCTCTCTACCCAGTTCGCCTCCCTCTCCCCTCACGACGCCCTCCGCATCACCCAACTCCTCCACAGCTTCCACCTCCCCCTCACCCTCCCAGACTCCATCCCCACCGACGCCATCCTCTCCAAACTCGCCCGCGACAAAAAATTCGACCAAGGCCACATCAAATTCATCCTCCTCAACGCCCCAGGCCACGCCTTCGTCTCCTCCACCATCACCCTCCCCTCCTGCGCCTCCGCCATCAACGCCCTCCGTACCCCACCAGACCTGTAAGAACATAGGACCCAGCCAGGCACCAGGCCTGCCAACCGA
>CAZSDE010000010.1:18929-21670 GCA_964605435.1 uncultured Akkermansia sp. | reverse complement strand
AGGTCCGGGATGCTGGCGTAGAGTGGCTGGAAGGCATCGCCGAGGAGGTCCGGCTGGAGGACATGCGGGTGAAAGGTGAGGAGTCGGACCACTGGGCCGGCGACGCTGGTGGGGATATCCTGGAGGCGTGCGAGGGAACTGCCGATGATGCTGGAGGCGATGCCGCTGCCCTTGTGGGGAACGCAGAGGAAGATGAGGCGTTCGACGCGTGGGTCCGCAGAGAAGAAGCAGGCTTCGCGGAGGGCTTCGCGGTCGGCGGCGTCCGCGGGGAGTTCGTCGGGTGGCAGGGTGAAGAGGGCGTGCCAGACGGATGTGCCGCTGGAACTGGCGAGGGTGCGGGCGAGGAGACCGCCCATGCTGTGGCCGGCGATGGTGATATGCTGTGCGGCGAAAGAGGTTCCTGCGGGGTCGGCGGCTGCGAGGGCGTCGTCCAGTTCGCGCCGGAGGGAAGCGGCGGCAGTGAGCAGGGGGAGACCGGTGGGCCATGAGAAGACCCATGGCTGGTAGTGCCGGGCGATTTCCGGGTGTCGCATGAGGTCATTGACGACCGAGCGCCACATATGGGGGGTGTCGAAGAAGCCGTGGACGAGCAGGAGGATGCGTTTATCCGGGTCCCATGGGGTGAGGCGGTAGATGTGGGCTCCGTTGGGATTTTTGCCTGGACGGAAGACATCCGGGAACTTGCGGCGGTCGAGCGGGGAGGCAGCGCTGAACATGCGGGCCCACGGCAGGGTCCATTCCGCGGCGGTTTCCTCCGTGGCGTGGGCTGGGTCGACGAGGTCGAGCCTGGCGGTGTTTTCGGCGATGTGGACGGTAGCGGTGCGGGAGATCCAGAGGCCGCCTGGGAAGGCGTCGGGTTCCGTGATGGGGCCGCAGAGCACGGGGGTGCCTGAGCCTTTGCGGCGGAAGTGGTGGAGCGGGCCGGTGGGACGGGAGAGCGAGGCTGTGGTGATGGGGATGCCCGGGAGCGGGTGAGGGAGGACCTGCCATGTTCGTCCGCCCGTGAAGACCGTGGTGGCTTCGGTCGGCCAGACGGATGCGGCGAGGCCGGTCATGTTTGATCTCAGGCGGTTGGCTGCCGTTGACTGGAAGGGAGCGAGTCCTTCGAGGGTGAGGAGGCAGAGAGCGAGTTTTTCCCTGGGCTGGCTGGTGCGGTGGGCGGCGGCTGCGGTGGTGGCGGGGTCCTTTGGGGTTCCGGGGATCCGGATGGCGGGGCTGTGGGGGAGCCTGAGGGTGGGAACCGTGCTGACGGGCAGGAGTCGGCACGAGGAGAGACCGCTGAGCAGGAGAATCAGCAGGAGGCATCGCATGGTGGCGTTGGCGGAAGAGGCTACCAGCGTTCGCGCCGGCTGGGTGGTTCCGTTTCCACGGCGGTGCGGAGAGCGAGGCGGAAGCGCTGGGCGGTGCGGGCTGCGAGAGCGGTGCTGGTGACGAGCCCGAGGCAGAAAGAACCGAGGGAAGTCTGTGCGGTGATGATGCAGAGACTGCGGTCGTCCGGGAGATCGATGTGGATGGCGGCGTCCCCTGCCTGCGGGAGGTGCTGGAGGGCGCGCCGGGACGAGTCGGACACTATGAGCGCGGCGGTGACGAGTTCCGGGCTGGCGGGACGGTCCGTGACTGGGTTCCCCTGGGAATCGGCGATGAAGAGTTCGTGGGTGGAAGTCTGGCGCCGGATCCAGTCGGCGAGGGCACGGACGCGGGTGGCGAGGGTGCCGAGCGGGGGGGTAAACGGGGTGGCGGGAGTCGGGATGTCAGGGTCCGCGGTGAGTGGTGCGGAAGCGGGGGTGGCGTCGGGCCGTTCCTGTGGTTCCGGGGCGGCGCTGCCTTGCGTGATGAGGCCGGAGAGTTCTGCTTTTTCGCGTATGGACCGCAGGAGTTGGCGGAGGGGGAGGGAAGCGGGTGATTCCGGGTCCGGGAAGGGAGCCGGGGCGAAGTGGTCCGGGGTGTGGAAATCGTCCGGGGAAAGCTCCACGGCTGGCGTTGGTCCGGCCGTGGGGGCCGGGGCTGGGTTGGCGTCGTGATGCGGCGTGGCGAGGGCCTTGCCGAGCCCGCTGACCGCTTCGGCGTCAATCCATGAGTTTAGTGTGTTCATGGGACTGGGGACGGGAGCGGGCGAGGCGGAGTCTGGGTTCGAGTTCTGCGGCGAGCTGGTCGAAGACGTGGGCGACGGCAGGTGGTTGCTGGTAGAGGAGGGCGACGGGGACGCCGACGGCGGAGGCGCGGATGAAGGCTGGGTCGCGTGGGATGAGGGTATTGAGGAGGAGTCTGGCGGGAAGGAGCGAGCGGAGTTCGCGGATGACGTCGGTACTTTCGCGCTGGTCCTGTTGGACCATGGTCATGAGGATGCCTGCGACTTCGAGGGGGGAACCTTTGGAGCGGAGGCTTTGGATGGCGTGGAGGACCTGGGGAATGGAGCGCATGCCGAGGGGTTCTGCCTGCTGGGGGATGAGGACGGCGTCGGCAGTGCGGAGGACATCGCCGGTGATGCCGGCGAGGCCGGCTGGCGTATCGATGAGGATGGCGTCGAAGCCCTGGCGGGTCCGGAGTTCCGAGGTGATGCGCTGGAGGGCGGCGGGGGCATCGATGCCCTGCTGAACAGCTTCGAAGAATCCGTGGGGGTGGCCGCTGGTGAGGATGCGCAGTTCCGGTAGCCTTGTGGCGAGGATCATGGGTTCGGCGGAGGCACCCGAGTTGATGGCGTCGTAGAAGCCCCGGCATTTACGGGCTTTTTCCGAGAGGGA
>CAZSDE010000010.1:0-18919 GCA_964605435.1 uncultured Akkermansia sp. | reverse complement strand
GATCGGTATCGATGAGCAGGGTATGCCAGCCTCGGCGGGCGAGGGAGTAGGCGAGGTTTACGGAGACGGTGGTTTTGCCGACGCCTCCTT
The DNA here is from genome assembly GCA_964605435.1 of uncultured Akkermansia sp. Taxonomy (GTDB): domain Bacteria; phylum Verrucomicrobiota; class Verrucomicrobiia; order Verrucomicrobiales; family V1-33; genus V1-33. The sequence goes on along the minus strand of CAZSDE010000010.1, from coordinate 18,829 downwards.
TCTGGCTGGTGATCGCGAGAACAGTCACTGGGGAATGAGCCTAGGCTGTGCGGGCGATGGATGCATGCGGAATTTGCTGGGGAACGGGAGCATCAGGGCCGGGGATTGGGACTCATCCATGCGGCCATCATGGTTTCTTCGATTTCGCGGCGGCGGCGTTCGCTTTCGGCGCGGGAGGCACTGCGTTCGTCGTCGTTGAGTTCGCCATCGTCGTTGCGGTCGTAGCGTGCCGTGATGTCGTCGCGGAGGGCGGTGATTTCCGTGGCGATTTTCCGCCAGACCGCGCGTGCCTGCTGGCGTTCCTGGTCGCTGAGTTGGCCATTGCGGTCGGCATCGAAGTCCTTTTCGCGGCGGCGGAGAAATTCGCGTTCGAGTCGTTCGAGGATGTCGCGCCAGCGTCCGGGATTGGGTTCGGCGGGGCGGCCGCCGCGGTTGTGGGCCTGTCTGGCAAGGCGGAGTTCGTCGCCCTCGAGGCGTCCGTCGCCATTGCGGTCGAATTTCCGCAGGGGTTTGGCGAGGGCATTCTGCTGAGCGTCGGCTGGGGCTGCGGGGAGGAAGCAGAGGGCCGTGAGCAGAGGGGTGAGGGTGCGCAGAGCAGGCATGGGGAAATGATGGCGGGAGCTGCTGCGGCGGCAAGTCCGCGGGAGCGGCGGGATCAGGCGTCCGGGTGGCGGAGCTGGTAGTGGCATTGGCGGCTGAGGAGCCAGCGGACGCCGAACATGTCGCGGGTGGCCCGGAAGGCACGGTTGCCGAAGCCGTATTTGCTGACGCCGTGGAGGCGCGGGCGGTGGTTGACGGGGATTTCGGTAAGGCGGAAGCCGGCTCCCTTGATGAGGGCTGGGATGAAGCGGTGCATGCCGCGGAAGAGGATGAGGGCGTTGCGGCATTCGCGGCGCATGACCTTGAGGGAGCATCCGGTATCGCGGACACCGTCGCCGGTGAAGCGGCTGCGGACCCAGTTGGCGACGCGGCTCTGGAGGCGGCGGAAGGTGGAATCGCGGCGTTTGGCGCGGTAGCCGCAGACGAGGTCGAAGCCCTTGTCGATTTCCGCGATGAGTTTCGGGATATCGGCGGGGTCGTTCTGGAGGTCGCCATCGAGGAGGGCGATGAGCTGGCCTCTGGCGGCGTGGATGCCTGCGTGCATGGCGGCGGACTGGCCGCGGTTGCTGGTGAATTCGAGGATGCGGACGAATGGGAGGCGGGGGATGCGGGCGACGGTCTGGTCTGTCGAGCCGTCATCGACGTAGATGAGTTCCCAATCCTGATGGGGGATGGCGCGGGCCACTTCGTCGGTGAGGGCGGCGACATTTTCCTCTTCGTTGTAGAGAGGGATGACGATGGAGAGGGAAGGGGCCTGGCTGGTGGGCATGGGGATCATTCAGGGATTCCGGTGTAGCCGTAGCAAGCGAAAACGGTGGTGCGGCGGATGGGGAGTTGACTGGCGTTGGTGTCGAAGACGGCGAGCGTACGCCACGAGGTGAAGGCTCGGGAGATTTCCGGTGGTGGTTCGCTCTGTGTGGATTCGGTGAAGAAGAGGGCGGTGCATCCGGCAAAGAAGCTGCGGCCGCTGGTGATGGAGTCGTAGCGTGGCCAGAAGTGGTAGGAGGAATCGGGTATGGGTGATGCGATGGGGTGGACCAGAGGGTGGGATGGGGTAGGGCGGCGGACGGGCAGGTTGCTGGGGAGGTGCAGGCTGAGGATCGAGGCGAGGTCCGGTGAATCGGCGATGAGGAAGAGGCGGCGGGACCCACGGGAATCGAGTTCCGCCTGGGGGAGGGCGGCGGCGACGATGCGGGAGGCTTCGGAAGTGGTGGTTTGCCATGCGCGCCATGAGCGGGAGGGTTCGCGGCTCGGGGGGATGGTGAGGCCGGCGAGCCTGAGGATATCGGGTTCGATGGCGACGGGGGTGAGGATCAAGGCTGGGAGGACGCTGAGGCACTGGAGGCGCTGGCGGCGGGTGATGTTCTGCGGAGAGATGTCGTCCCATGCCCATGCGGTGAGGGCGCAGAGGGCAGGGAGGGCTGGGGCGATCCAGCTGGTGGCGTGTCCGCCGCCGAGGGAAGCGGCGAGTGCGCCTGCGAAGGGAACGAGGGAGAAGGCGGCGAAGAAGCGTCCGGCGTCACTGGAGTTCCACCGCTGGAGTCCGCGGGAGATGGCCCAGACGGTAGCCGCGAAGATGAGAGGGGTGAGGGCGAGGCTCCATTTGGCGATCAGGAAAAAAGGACCGAGCCAGCTGGTTGTCTGGGAGGGCCGGATGAGTTCGTGCCAGCGGTGGAATCCGGCCATGGCGTGCTGTTGGTTCCAGTGCCAGATGGGCCATGCGAAGAGTGCGGCGTCGGCGAGGAGGATCCAGAAGCCTGGGCGGAAGAGGTGGCGGCGCCAGCGGCGGGCTCCGGCGAGGAGGGTGGCTGTGGCGATGAGGCTCCAGAAGGTGCCGGGCCATGAGTAGAAGGCTAATCCGAAGAGAATTCCGGCGAGGGCCCAGTGCCAGTCCCAGCTGGAGGCGCGGTGGAGGGCCTTCCAGAGCGCGGCCATGCCGCAGAGCTGGAGGAAGACGGCGGGAAGTTCCGGGCGGAGGAAGATGGCGGCGTGATTGAAGGCCGGGGTGAGGTTGAGGAGGCAGGCGGCCCATGCGGCCTGTTTGTCGCCGGTGGCGCGGCGGACGAGCTGGTAGAGGACCCATGTGGTGGCCGCGGCCGTGAGGGGCATGAGCCAGCGGATGCCGAGAGGGGTGGGGCCGAGGACGGAACTTCCCGGGATGGTGAGCAGGGCGGGGGTCCAGCCGCCCTCCATGCTGGCGATGCCCGGATGGCGGGCCCATTCGGCGAGGAAGGCTTCGTCCGGGGTGAGTCCAAGGTTGGCGGCGATGACCATGCGGACGGCGGTCAGCAGCAGCATGCCGAGAACGAGCATGCGCTGGGTGAACGACAGATCCGGCAGGAAGGGCATGGGTGGGCGGCGCTGGGTCAGATGCGGGTGTAGGCAGCGAGGCCGTGGCGGCCGCCCTCGCGGCCGAAGCCACTTTCGCGGAAGCCACCGAAGGGGCTGGCGGGGTCGAAGCGGTTGTAGGTATTGGCCCAGATGACGCCGGCCTTGAGTTTCCGGGCGATGGCGAAGGCTTTGCTGCCTTTGTCGGTCCAGACGCCTGCGCTGAGGCCGTAGCTGGTATTGTTGGCGCGTTCGGCGGCTTCTTCCGGGGTGCGGAAGGTAAGGATGGAGAGGACGGGGCCGAAGATTTCCTCCTGGGCGATGCGGTGGCTGGCTGAGACGTTTGTGAAGAACGAAGGTGGGTACCAGAAGCCGCGGTCGGGGAGGGGGCAGGGGTTCTGCCAGAGGGAGGCTCCTTCGTCTGAGCCGCTGGCGACGAGGTCCTTGATTTTCCGGAGTTGTTCTGCGCTGCTGATGGCTCCGATGTCTGTATTTTTGTCGAGGGGGTCGCCGAGGCGGAGGGTGGCCATGCGGTCGCGCAGTTTGCGGATGATGGTGGGCGCGGCGGATTCTTCGATGAGGAGTCGGCTGCCGGCGCAGCAGACGTGGCCCTGATTGAAGTAGATGCCATTGATGATGCCTTCGATGGCTTGGTCGAGGGGGGCGTCGGCGAAGATGATGTTGGCGGCTTTTCCGCCCAGTTCGAGGGTGAGGGGGCGGTTGGTGCCTGCGAGGTGCCGGGCGATGGATTTCCCGGCGGCGGTGGAGCCGGTGAAGGCGACTTTGTCGACGCCGGGGTGCTGGGCGAGAGCGGCTCCGGTGGTGCGGTCGCCGGGGACGATGTTGACGACGCCGTCGGGCAGACCGGCTTCCTGGCAGATTGCGGCGAGGTGGAGGGCGGTGAGGGGGGTGGTTTCAGCGGTCTTGAGGACGACGGTGTTGCCGCAGGCGAGGGCTGGGGCGATTTTCCATGCGGCCATGAGGAGGGGGAAGTTCCATGGGATGATCTGGGCGGCGACTCCGAGGGGTTGGGGGGAAGCGCCGGGGAAGGCGTAGGGGATTTTGTCGGCCCAGCCGGCGTGGTGGAAGAAGTGTGCGGCGGCGAGGGGGAGGTCGACGTCGCGGCTTTCGCGGATGGGTTTGCCGGTATTGAGGGTTTCGAGGACGGCGAGTTCGCGGGATTTTTCCTGGAGGAGTCTGGCGATGCGGTAGAGGTATTTGCCGCGCTCGAGGGCTGGCATGCGGGACCAGACTTTTTCACTGGCTGAGCGGGCGTGCTGGACGGCGAGGTTGATGTCGTCTGCGTTGCCTGCGGCGACGTGGCAGAGGGTGGCTTCGGTGGCTGGGTTGATGATGGGCTGGAACTGGCCGGAGCTGGGGGAGCGCCATTTTCCACCGATGAAGAGACCGTATGTGCTGCGGATGTGTGGCCGGATGGATTCCGGGGCTGGGGAGTAGTTCCAGCCCGAGGAGAAATCGAGGGCGTGCGGGGAGGGCCTTGGGGATCGGGAACGGCGTGGCGGGGAGTCAGGCTTCATGGGACAGCCTGACACTATGCCACTGCGGGCTGAGAATTGCAGTGTAAAAAGTGCGGGACTGCCGGGAGGGGTGGTTTTTGGTGCAGAATCCTGACGGTGAGAGGGTCAGCTTGGTTTGGGGGCGGTGGTGGCGGAGACCTTGCGGAATTTTCCTTTGGTTCTGCGGGCGATGCCGCGGAGGAGTTCTTCCTCTTCCTTGCGGTCGGTTCCGGTGACGTAGTAGATGGTGTGAATGCGTGGGGGTGAGGGGAGGGAGTGGGAGGCGGAGGTGAGGAGGTCGAAGATTTCGCTGTTGGGGATGGGTGACATGCCGCCGCGCGGGGAGCTTCTGGTGGCATTGCCGTCGGTGAGCATGAAGGCGGATTCGGGGGCGAGTCGGAAGAGTTCTTCGAGGGCGTAGTCGTGTCTGGTGCCGCCGGGTCGGCCGCCGGTGGGAGGGGCGGATTCGGCATCGACTTCATGGAGGATGTGTTCGCGGGCGGCTGCCTTGTTGGCGTCGGTGGCGCGGACGAGGGAGGGTTGCCATGAACGTGCGCTGCCGCTCCAGCGGATGATGCCGAAGCGGGTATCCGGGCCGAGGCTGCTGATGAGCTGGAGGGCTTCCGTGCGGATGGTGTGGAAGGCCTGGCGGCTGCCGGTGCGGATGAGTTTGCGGGAAGCGGAGTCGTAGTCGCCGGTGCGGCTGAACATGGACTGGGAGACATCGATCATGATGACGATGGATCTGGTGGCGTCGTTGATGCTGAAGAAGCTGACGCCTGCGGTGGCAGGGCCGGTGCCTGCGCCGCCGGAGAGGCCTTGTCCGGTGCCTGCGCCTTCACCTGCGGAGCCGATGAGGCTGGCGATCTGGTCGCTGACCATCTGGGAGGGGTTGAGGGGGAGCATCTGCTGGACATTGACTTCCGGGGTGGGGGGGATGGCGATGGGTGAGGGGGAGGAGCCGGTGATTCTGGGGCTGTAGGAAGGGCGTGGGGCGCTGGCGTCGTGGCGGGCTGCGTTCATGCGGTGTTCGCGGATCTGTGCGGGGAGGAGGATCCGTTGGGTTGGGGTGAAGACGGGATCTTCTGCGGGCTGGAGGTAGCGGCTGACGACGACGAGGAGGGTGAGGCTGAGGAGGGCGGCGTGGACGGCGAGGCTGATGAGGAGGCCGCCGCCTTTGGGTGGCTGGGGATCGGTGTGTTGATCGGCGGCGTTCATGGAGGTGGGTCGGGGAGGGTTGGCTGGGCAGTTGCGGGGGTGGGTGGCTGCTGCTGGGCGAGGAAGGCGGCTGCGGCAGATTTCTGGGGGGATGCGGGGTAGAAGCGGGTGACATCGGTGGCCCACGCGATGGCGGCGCTGGGGTTGCCGTGGGTGGGGGCGAGCAGGGAAGCGTTCCAGAGGCCTCTGGCGGCGAGGTCTTCTTCGGATCCGTGGAAGAGGTGAGCGAAGAGGAATCCGTCGGTGGCGGCGGCGAGGAGCTGGCGGTGCTGTGCGGAGAGGGAATCGTCGAGGTGCCAGCGGGGGTGGGAAGAGACGAGCGAGGCGAGTTCGGTGGTGGCGGCTTCTGCGAGGATGTGCTGGATTTCGATGATGGCTCTGGGGAAGCGGGCGGAGGTTTCGGCGAGTGAGGAAGCGGTCCTGCGGAGTTCCTTGAGTTCGCCCTTCTGGAGGAGGATGCGGAGGCGTGCGGCGCGGGCGTGGGCTTTGGTTTCCGGGTTCCAGTCTGCGGATTCGATCTGGAGGCAGATGGCGAGGGCTCGGTTGAGTCTGTCGGGTGAGGAGTGGGATGCGAGGAGGCTGGCGTAGGTCAGGCCGAGTTTTCCGGCGGGGGAATCCGGGATGGCGAGCCATGGCTGGCGGCGGATCCAGAAGCTGGTGAGGGGAGTGGGGTTGCTGGTGGAGATGGCGAGAGAGGTGGCCTCTGTTTCGCCGGGGAGGGGGGAGAACGAGATGCGGTTGATGTCCTTGAGGGGGACTGAGCGGATATCCTTCTGGAGGTAGCGGATGCGGACTGCTGTGGTTGAGGTGGAGAGGAGTTCGCAGGTGACCGGGTGGCCGTTGCGGAGGTGGAGGGTATCGGCTGGGCAGGTGGTAAGGAGGGTGAGGAGAGTGGCGAGAGGTTTCATGGGGCGAGGGCGGCGAGTCGTTTGCTGGCCTTGGCTGTGTGGGGGAAGGCGGCGAGGTCGGGTTTGGCGAGGAGTTCGCGGTAGACTGAGGCGGCTTCGTCCGTGTGGTTCTGCTGTTCGAGGCAGAGGCCGTGGTGGAATCTGGCCTCGGCGGCGGAATCCTTCCATTTGGCTCCTGAGAGGTAGCAGCGCTGGAAGAAGGGAGTGGCGCGGGCGGGGTCGCGGCTGGCAAGGTGGAGGTGGCCGAGGGCGAGGAGCGCCTGGCATTTCTGCTGAGGGGAGGCGAGCGGGCTGGTGGTGACACTGGTGAGGGTGGCGAGAGCGGCCGAGGTGTGCTGGCGGCTGGCGAGGATGCTGGCTTTGGCGAGGAGAGCTGCGGCGGGTGGGTGACCGGAGAAGGATTCTGCGATGCAGAGGTTGAGCCAGTGGAGGGCGTCGTCGTGGCGGTTTGCGGAAGCGGCGATGAGGCCGAGACCGAGGGAGGCGCGTTCGCGTTCCGGGGATCGTGGGTGCCATTGGCGGAGTGCGGAGTAGAGGCTGGTGGCGGTGGGGGTATTTCCGAGGGAGCGGCAGGCGTCGGCGCAGTCGGCGATGATGCGAGGGTGGTGGTTGGCGGGAACGAGTCGGGAATGGAGGGAGAACCAGAGGAGCTGGGCTTCTTCGGGGGAGGATCGGGCGATGAAGTGGGCGCGGGCCCAGTCGAGCCGGATGGCGAGGGTGTGGTGGCCTTTGCTGGTGGCGTCGGTGGAGTCGCGGGCGAGCTGGTTGAGAAAGGCGCGGGAGGCATCGGGTCCGCGGTGGAGGTTCTGGGAGGCGAGGAGGAAGTCCTCGATGCCTGCGGCGGCGGGGTCGTTGCCGAGCTGGAGGATGGTGTGGCGGGCGAGGGCGCGGGCCTCGTCTGGTTTTCCGGCGCGGGTGGCGGCGCGGGCCTGCTGGTGCGCGGCTTCGGCGAGGCGGTGGCTGCGCGGGTGATCCCTGATGAAGGCTGCGAAGTGGCTGGCGGCGTCGTCCCAGCGTTCCAGTCTGGCGAGGGCGTGACCGGTTTTGAAGATGGCTTCCTCGTGGAGCCGGGGTGATTCTCCGGGGATCTTCCGGGGTTCGGCGAGGCCCGTGTTGGTGTCGGTGGGGGCCTTGAGGGATTCGGCGAGGAGGAGGTGGGCGTCCGGGGTGGAGCGGTGGGTGGGGTGGTCCTTGATGAATCCGGAGAGCAGAGTGATGGCCTTGGGGTGGAGGAGCTGGTTATGGGTAGCGCGTGCGATTTCGAACTTGGCGTCCGCGTGGTAGCGGCTGGAGGGGAACGATTCGAGGAATGCGGTGAAGTGGCTGATGGTTTCGGGGTAGCGCTGAAGGAAGGAGAGGGTCATGGCCTGCCAGAAGCGGGCCTCTTCGCTGGTGGGGTGCTGGGGGAAGCGGGAGAGGAGGGCTTCGAAGGTGAGGAGGGCGGCGGGTTCCTGTGCTGATTCGAGCTGGGAGATGCCGCCCATGAGCATGGCGAGTGGTGCGAGGGGGTGGCGGGGCCATTCGTTGGCGAGGTCGCCGAAGGTGGTGATGGCGGCGTCGAGTTGGCCGAGGCTGCGGAGGGCGTGGGCGCGGGCGGAGAGGACTTCCGGGATATGGTTGCCGCGCTGGTGTTCACCGAAGATCAGGAGGTAGTGGTCAGTGGAGGCGAGGGTTTTGTGGTGGTGGTTGATGTGCTGCCATGCTTCGATGGCGGAGAGGGAGGCTTTTTCGGTGATGGGGCTGGGATCGAAGGAAGCGGCAATGTGATCGAGGAGGGAGGCGGCTTCGTACCAGCGGTTCAGCAGAGAGAAGGCGTGGGCGAGCTGGAGGAGGCGGGTGGCGTCGTAGTCCGGGATTTTCTCGAATTCGGCCAGTTCGCGTTCGATGCGGGTGATGACGGCGCTGGTCTGGAAGGCGAGGGTTTCGCGCTGGGGGCCTCTGGAGCGGAGCTGGGCGTGGTGGGTCTTCCATCTGGCGAGGGTGTGGCGCTGATGGGAGAGGAGCTGCTGATGGGGCCAGAGGCGCTGGAGGCAGGTGATGGCTTCGGTGGGGAGGTTGTGTTCGATGAGGAGGGAGCTGAGCTGGAGGGTGAGGAGCTGGAATGAGACGATCTGGGTGAGGCTGGGGAGGGAGGGGAAGGACGTGTGGACGAGTCTGGTGGCCTGCTGGAGCTGTTGTGAGGCGATGAGGGAGTGGAGGAGCAGAACCGAGGCGCGGCCGGCAATTTCCTGCTGGTCTCTGGGGAGTTTGGGGATTTGGTCCGAGAGGAATTCGGCGGCTCCGGCGGGGTCGCTGGCGTGGAGGTAGCCAGAGGCGAAGAGGAGGAAGGCTTCGAAGCGCCGGGTGCGGTCGTGCTGGGGATTGGCGTAGTAGGTACCGAACTGTTCCTGGGCTGGGGTGGGCTGATTGGTCTGGAGGAGGCAGATGCCGCGCCAGAAGGAGAGTTCCTCGCGGGCTTCGGCTGGCAGCTTTGGCGAGGCGAGGGCGGCGCTGGCGAGTTCGAGAGCAGCGGGGAAGTCGCCTGCCTTGATGAGGCAGAGGGCGAGCATGGGCCGGGCGTTCTCGATGAGCGGGGCGGCGGCGGGGGATTCCGCGTAGTCTGCCGAGAGCTGGGAGAGGAGTCGGGCTGCTTCCGGAAAGTTCTGCTGAGTGAAGGCGAGGCGGCCGCGGGAGGCGAGTTCCGAGGCGGTGAGGTCTGTGGGAGCGGCAGCTGCGGCTTCTGCGAGGGGCGCAGCGGGTGGTGGTTCTTCTGCGTGGGTGGCGAGCGCGAGGAAGGCGGAGGCGAGGGCGGCGAGTGGGCGCATGACCGGGTCGGGATCCGGTCATTATATGGCAACGCCGCGATTACGGCAACAAGTTATTTTGTGGAAACCGGGAAGACCTTGCGGGACCATGTTTCGGCCCAGCCTTTGTCGGTGTGGTGGGCGAGGTCGAGTTGACCTTGGGCGTAGCGGAGGGCGAGGAAGCCTTTGGGGGTGCTGGGGGAGTCTGGGGATTTGGGGTCGCGGTCTTTCTGTGGGGAGGGGCACATGAAGACGGGGAAGCCTTCCCATGTGTATTGGGCGAAGGAGTGTTCGTGGCCGTGGAGGATGGCGGCGATGTTGTATGGGGCGATGGTTTCGCGGAGGGCGGCGAGGTCGGCGGGGGTCCACCATTTTTCGAGGCCCCAGCCTCTGAGGCCGTAGTGCCACAGGAGGATGACGGGCCGTTGGCTGGAGCCGACGGTGGCTTTGAGGTCGTTCTGGAGGAAGTCGAGGCTCTGGCGTGGATTATTCCATGGGGCGGGTCGGTCGTAGACGGGGCGGTGGGAATTGCCTGGGAAGAGGTTGAGTTGGACGAGGTGGAGGTTGTTCCAGTCCCATGAGTAGTGGTAGTGGCTGCTGCAGTAGCGGAAGGATTCGGGACCGGTGCGGCTGCGGGAGCGCTGGATGAAGGCAGACTGGACATTGCTGAAGCCGTCGGCTGATTCCGGGGAGAGGTCGTGATTGCCGATGCCTTCGAAGGCGGGGAAACGGAGGAGGGCCTTGCCATTGGGGTCGAAGAGTCTGGTGTAGGCTTCCCAGTGTCTGGGGTCGTTGGTGACATCGACGAGGTCGCCGAGGACGAGGACGGCGCGGGGTGTGGCGATGGTGCCGCCGAGCGGGAAGGGTTGGCCGGGGAGTTGATTGATGGTGTGGATGGTTGTTTCGGTGCCTGCGGTGCCCCATTTATCGAGGTGGATCTGGGGGTCGGCGGTTACGAAGAACCAGATCTCGTCTGTGGGGGGCGCGGCTGGGCTGGTGGCGCGGAGGGTGGTCGGCAGGGCGAGAGAGGAAGCTGCCAGCGAGCGGCTGAACGAGCGGCGGGAAACTGGGGGCATGTTGTGTGGGAATGGAGCGAAGCTGCGGAGATTTTCAATTGAGCGCGGGAGGCTGGGGGATTAGTCCGTGGGGATGCAATCACTGACTGGCACCTTTCATCCTTCGCAGCGGGTTTTACTTGGTCCTGGGCCTAGCGATGTGCCGTCGCGGGTGCTGCAGGCGATGGCGGCACCGACGCTGGGGCATTTGGATCCTGAGTATCTGGCTCTGATGGATGACACGAGAAAGCAGCTGCAGGCTGTTTTCCGGACGGCGAACGAGATGACGCTGGCGGTGAGCGGGACTGGCAGTGCCGGGATGGAAGCGGTGGTGGTGAATCTGGTTGAGCCCGGGGACGAAGTGATTGTGTGTGTGAACGGGGTATTTGGCGGGCGGATGAAGGATGTCATGGAGCGGGCCGGGGCTGTGGTGCATGCGATTGAGGTGCCGTGGGGGGAAGTGGTGCCGGCTGAGAGGGTGGAGGCTGCCCTGAAGGCGCATCCGGGGGTGAAGGTGGTGGGTCTGGTGCATGCCGAGACGAGCACGGGGGCGCATCAGCCGCTGGAGGAGATTTCCGGGCTGGTGCGGGGTGCGGGGGCCTTGTTTGTGGTAGATGCGGTGACGTCGCTGGGGGGCTTGCCGCTGGAGGTGGATGGGTGGGGCATCGATGCCTGCTACAGTGGGACGCAGAAGTGTCTGAGTTGTCCTCCGGGATTGTCTCCGGTGACTTTTTCGCCGCGGGCGCTGGAGCGGATGGATGCGCGGAAGACCAAGGTGCAGTCATGGTATCTCGACATGACGATGATCCGCAGTTACTGGGGAGCGGACCGGGTGTATCATCATACTGCGCCGATCAACATGACGTATGCCCTGCGGGAAGCCTGTGCGGTGGTGCTGGAAGAGGGACTGGAGGTGCGGCAGGCGCGGCACCGGAAGAATCATCTGGCCCTGCGGGCTGGACTGGAGGCCATGGGATTGCGGTATATCCCGTCGCATTCGCTGACCACGCTGAATGCGATTCATGCGCCTGAGGGGGTGGATGAGGCCTTGGTGCGCCGGAGGTTGCTGCAGGAATATGGAATTGAGATCGGGGCTGGGCTGGGTCCGTTCAAGGGTAAGGCCCTGCGGATTGGTCTGATGGGGAGCAGCAGCACGCGGCGGAACGTGCAGTTGGTGCTGAGCGCGCTGGAGACGATTCTCGGGAGGCCGGGGGCGTGTGCTGCGGCGGAATCCGTGTACGGCCAGGCCTGAGCCGTTGCGGGGCCGAAGTCCTGACTGGACGAGGGGGCGGCGGCAGGGTCTTCCTGTTACGCTGTCGCGGGGGTGTCCGGTTCTTCCGGTCCGGGGAAAGCTGATGTCTTCATGAAGACGATTCTGCTGATGCTGCTGGTGGCTGCGGGAACCCTGTGGGGAGCTGTGGGGGAGGTGCGGCCGAACGTGGTATGGATTGTGGTGGAGGACATGTCGGCGGATTTTTCCTGTTACCGCGATGCCGGGGTGAAGACGCCTGCGGTGGATGGGCTGGCGGCGGAGGGCACGAGATTTGCGCGGGCGTATGTGACGGCACCGATCTGCAGCATCTGCCGGTCGGCGCTCATCACGGGGCGGTATCAGACCAGCATCGGGGCGCAGCATCATCGTTCCAGTGTGCCGGGGCATCGGATTCAGTTGCCTGCCGGGGTGAGGCTGGTGCCCGAGCTGATGCGGGAAGCTGGCTATCACACGAACAATCTGAATCTGGAGGCCTTTCTGCGTGAGGGGGAGGCTGGGCAGTCCGTGAAGGTGGCGAAGACCGATTACAACTTCGAGTGGGACGAGAAGTCGGCGTACGATGAGGGGCACTGGGCGGCGCGGGCTGAGGGCAAGCCATTCTTTGTGCAGGTGCAGCTCAATGGTGGCAAGAACCGGGGGCAGGCACCAGGGCCGGCGTGGCCCGAGCGGGTGCGGAAGGAACTGGGCAGTGTGACGGATCCGGCGTCGGTGCGGCTGCCAGCGTGGCTGCCGGACGATCCGGTGATCCGGGCGGACTGGGCGCAGTATTTGGACACCGTGCGGATGACGGATCATGAAGTGGGCAGGGTCGTGGCGAGGCTGCGGGAGGCCGGGGAACTGGACCGGACGGTGATTTTTTTCATGACCGACCACGGGGTGAGTCATGTGAGGAACAAGCAGTTTCTGTATGATGGCGGGGTGCATGTGCCGCTGGTGGTGCGCGGGCCGGGGGTAGGGGCGGGCCGGGTGCGGGATGATGTGGTGGAGCACATTGATCTGGCGGCGTGCACTCTGGCGCTGGCGGGATTGGCGGTGCCCGGGGCGATGCATGGCCGGAACATTCTGGCAGAGGGGTATGAACCGCGGCGGTATGTGTTTGCGGCGCGGGATCGGGCAGATGAGACCGAGGATCTGATCCGCAGTGTGCGGGACCGGCGCTGGAAGTACATCCGGAACGGGTTTCCGAACCGACCCTATCTGCAGCCGAACCGCTACAAGGACGAGAAGGCCATTGTCCAGGCCATGCGGCGGCTGCATGCGGAAGGGAAGCTGAATGCGGAGCAGTCGCTCATCATGGCGGCCGAGCGTCCGGCGGAGGAATTGTACGACTGCGAAGCGGACCCTGATGAACTGAGGAATCTGGCAGGAGATCCGGGGTCGGCGGCGGTGCTGGACGGGATGCGGCGTGCGTTGCGGGACTGGCAGGTGCGGACGGGGGATCCGGCCGACGTGGAGACAGAGGAAGTGTACCGGCTGGAGACATCGGCACAGCATCCCGAGGGAGGGAAAAATCAGGCCGGGGAAATTTACCGGAGGAATGTGGAGACCATGCTGCGCTGGAGGCGGGAGAGGCCGCTGGTGAAATGAAATCCGTGCTGTGGCGGCTGGTGGTCTTGCTGTGCGGCTGGGGTCCACTGGTTCCGGCGGGCTGGGCCGGGCGCCTGCCTAACATATTACTGGTAGTGGCCGACGACCAGGGGTGGGGCGATCTGAGTTCGAGTGGGAATCCGCAGTTGGCGACGCCGCATCTGGATGGACTGGCGCGGGATGGGGCGAAGCTTGAGCGGTTTTATGTCTGTCCTGTCTGTGCGCCGACGCGGGCTGAGTTGCTGACGGGGCGGTGGCATCTGCGCGGCGGGGTGCATGATGTGAGCCGTGGCGGGGAGCGTCTCAATGCGGATGAGGAAACGGTGGCACAGGTGCTGGGTCGGGCGGGGTATGTGACGGGGGCGTTTGGCAAGTGGCATAACGGGACGCAGTGGCCGCATCATCCGCGGGCGTTTGGGTTTGGAGAATTCTGCGGGTTTACGTCCGGGCACTGGGGAACCTATTTTGATGCGGTGCTGGAGAGTGAGGGGAAGCCGGTGGTGGCGAAGGGGTATTTGACCGACGACCTTGTGGGGAGGGCCATGGACTTTGTGTCGCGTCACCGGGAGCGGCCCTTTTTCTGTTATCTGGCGATGCCGGTGCCGCATTCGCCGATGCAGGTGCCTGAGGAGGCGTGGCGGCGGCAGGAAGCCCGGGAGTTGACGCTGCTGGGGGGCGAGCGGAGCGAGGCCGAGAAGAGGTTCACGAAGGCGGCGTTGGCGATGTGCGAGCATCTTGATGCCGGGATGGGTCGTTTGCTGGGGCATCTTGATGGCCTGGGGCTGCGGGAGGACACCGTGGTGATCTACTGCAGTGACAATGGGCCGAACAATGCGCGCTGGAATGGGGGGATGCGGGGGATCAAGGGAAGTGTCGACGAGGGGGGTGTGCGGTCCGTGTGTTATGTGCGGTGGCCGCGGAGAATTGCGGCGGGGACGGTGGTGCGGCGGGTTTGTGCGGCGATCGATGTGTTGCCGACCCTTGTGGAGGCGGCTGGGCTGTCGGCTGCGCCGAAGCGCCCGCTGGATGGCCGTTCGCTGCTGCCGTTGCTGCTTGATCCGGCGGCGGAATGGGAGGAGCGACCCGTGTTTTCGCATTGGAATGGGAAAACCGGGGTGCGGAGCGGGCGGTGGAGGCTTGATGCGGCGGGAAGGCTTTATGACATGGAAGCCGATCCCGGGCAGACGCGTGATGTGGCGGCTCGCCATGCGGAAATCGCCGGGGAACTGCGTCGGCGGGTGGACGAGTGGCGGCGCGAGATGGGGGTGGGGCGGGAGCGGAAGGAGCGGCCGTTTCCGGTGGGCTACCGGGAATTTCCGGTGGCAGCGCTGCCGGCCCGCGATGGGGTTCCGGAAGGCGGAGTGGAGCGCAGTGCGAAGGCCCCTAACTGTTCGTACTTTCCGGCGTGGCGGGAAGCGGGCGGCAAGGTGCGGTGGACGATTGTCCTGCCCGAGTCGTGCCGTTTGTCCGTTTCGGTGGCCGCGGCGTGGGCGGCACCGGGTGCGGAAGTGGTGGTGCGCTGCGGGTCGGAGCAGTTGTCAGGCAAGCTGTCGGGGATTCATGATCCTCCGCTGACGGGGGCGGAGAATGATCGGGTGCCGCGGGCCAGCGAGTCGTACATGAAGGCCTTCAAGGAAGTTCCGCTGGGCGAGTGGCGGCTTCCGGCGGGGCGGCAGGAACTGGAATTGACCGTGGTGCCGGGTCCGGGGGGCATGGGGGTCGACGTTGGGGGATTGACCCTGACGCGGATTGACTGAAGCGGCGCTCAGCGTGCTGCGATGGCGTCGCATACGAGAGCGGCGGCATTGGCTGGGGCGAGCTGCTGCATGTGCTGGGCGAGGGATTTGCGGCGTGGTGCGTCGGCGAGGAGGTCGAGGAGCAGCGTGGCGAGGTGGTCGCCGGTGAGGGACGATTCTTCCGCGGCGATGGCGGCCTTGGCGCTGGTGAAGACGTCGGCGTTGCGTCGCTGGTGGTCGTCGGCGGCGAAGGGGTAGGGAACGAGAATGGCGGGAATGGCGGCGGCGCTGAGTTCCGTGAGGCTGCTGGCACCCGAGCGGGTCACGGCGACGGTGGCCATGGCGTAGGCCAGTTCCATGTGCTGGCAGAACGGGGCCACGTGGCTGACGAGCGACGGGTACTTCTGGTATTCCGGTGCGACGAGGTTGAAGTCCTGGGGTCCGGTGATGTGGAGGATCTGGAGACGGTCGGCTGCTTTGGCGAGGGTGGGGAGGGAAGAGATGACGGCCTGATTGACACCGCGGGCACCCTGGCTGCCGCCCATGATGAGGATGGTGGGGCGGCCTGGTACGAGACTGAAGAAGGCGGCGGCTTTGGTGGGGTCGGCTGGCTGGGTGAGGGACGAGCGGAGTGGTGTTCCGGTCACGAGCGTCCGGGATTTTGGGAAGTGGGGGGCGCAGGCTGCGAGGCCGACGAGGACGGTGTCGCAGAAGCGTGCCGTGAGGCGGTTGGCCTTGCCGGGGACGGCATTGGATTCGTGAACGAAGGTGCGGAGTCCGAGTTTGCGGCCTGCCATGGCTGGGGGGAGGGATGTGAATCCGCCCATGCCGAGGACGGCATCCGCCTTGAAGCTGCGGAGCAGCTGGAGGCATTGTCCGCGGGTTTTCCAGAAGCGCCAGAGGAACCGTGCCATGGCCGGCGAGAGCGGGCTGGGCATGGCGATGGCCGGGAGTTTTTCGAAGCGGAGGTCGTCGTGGCCCTCGGTGGCGAGGGCATCGATCTGCTTGCTGGAGATGAGGAGGAGGGTTTCCCAGCCGCGGCGTTTTGCTTCCTGGGCCACGGCGATGCCAGGGAAGAGGTGACCGCCGGTGCCGCCGCAGGCGATGACTAGGCGCAGGGGAATCGGGGACGCGGGAGAATTCATGGACGGAAGTCAGGTTCGGCAGACTTCCGCGGAGGATGCGCTGTGCAACCCGGAATGAGTGAGGCCGGTTATTTGGCGGGGCGGCGCTGAGCGAGCATCCACTTGTAGAGTTCTGGTTCCGCGTAGGTGGCGGTCCATGAATCGTGGTCCGCCTGGGGATAGACTGTGTAGAGAGGCTTGGCTCCTGCCTTCTTGAGGGCCTCGATCATTTCGTCGCTTTTCGACTGGGGGACGACCTTGTCGAGAGCGCCGTGGAAGCAATGGAGGGGGACGTGCTTGAAGCGGTCTGCGGTTTCTGGTTTTCCGCCTCCGCAGATGGGGACGGCGGCGGCGAGGAAGTCGGGGTATTCTGCGAGGAAGTTCCATGTACCGAATCCGCCCATGCTGAGGCCGGTCAGGACGATGCGGCTGCGGTCGACGGGTTGGGATTCGCAGAGGTGGTCGATGAGCTGGCGGATTTCGCGGACGTCCCACCAGCGGCCTTTGGGGCATTGGGGGGACGCGACGATGAAGGAATCGAGGGCTTTTTCCTTGCCGATGAGTTTTGGGGGGCCGTGCTGTTTGACCTGGTCGAGGTTATCGCCGCGTTCCCCGGCTCCGTGGAGGAAGACGAGGAGGGGCCAGCCGTCGGCGGGTTTTTCCTTGGCATCCGGGGGCAGGGCGAGCCAGAAGGAGAGTTTGGATGTCTCGCCGCTGGTGCTTTTGACTTCCAGTGACTGGGAGGACTGGCGTGGTGCGGGTTCCTCGGCGTGGAGGCTGGTGGTGGCAGTGGCCATGACGAGGGCGGCGAGCAGGGATTTCATGGGAGGAAGGGAGAGTGATGGTTGGGGGGGGAATGGCGGTGTCTGTGGGCAGACAGCCGCGGCTTCCGCTGAGCGGACAGGGAAAGCGGATTCATTTGAGCGACATGAGGTAGGCGAAGAGATGGGAGACCTCCTGATCCGAGAAGGCGTCGAGGAGGCCTTCCGGCATGAGTGAGCGGCGCAGGTATTTGCCGCTGCGGATCTGGTCCCGTGGGATGCGTTCGTCCGGGAGACCGACCTGGCGGAAGACGATGGCCTTTTCGTCTTCGCTCACGAGGAAGCCTTCCTTGAGGGATCCGTCGGCCAGTTCGGCGCGGTAGACGCGGTAGCCTGGTTCCATGGCGGCGTTTGGTGTGAGGAGGTTGCGGAGGACGCCATCGAGGCCCATGGCTCCGGCTCCGCTGAGGTTGGGGCCGATGAGGCCGCCGGTGCCATTGATGGTGTGGCAGCCCATGCAGACGGTGGCGAGGGACTTGCCGATGGCGGGGTCGCCGGGTTGCGAGGCGAGCGCATGGAATTTCGTGTATTTCGCGTCCATGGCTGCGGCTTCGGCATCGGTCATGATGGCGGGGAAGTCCGTGGTGCGGGCGACCTTGGCGGCGCCGTGGAGTTTGCCCCATGAGTCTCCGGAGAACTGGCGGACGAGGCCATCCGGCTGGGATCCTGCGAAGGATCGGTCGAAGCCGGCGCGGATCTGCTGGGGGGAGCGGCAGGTTTTCCAGAGGCGGAATTCGGCGAGGGCGGCGGCAGTTCCTGCGGGGACATTGCTGTGGCCGATGCGGAGGTTCTGGAAGGTGGCGGTGTCCGGTTTGCCTTCGGCCTGATCGGGTTCGCCGTTCAGGTAGATGCGCAGGTGGCCTTGTTCGTCGCGGGTCACGGCGATGTGGGTCCACATGTCGGGTACGCTGGGTTTGCTGGCGACGATGACGTCGTTGCCGCCTTTGGTCCAGACGCGGAAGGTATTGCTGAAGAAGTTGAAGTCGGCTTCACCGGTGGCTCCGAGGATACTGTCGTCGTTGCCGATGCCCTTGGCGAGGCGGACCCATGTTTCGATGGTGAAGGGGCCTTCGAGGGTGATGGGTTCATCGACGAAGGAATCGTTGTGGCCATCGAGCACGAGGACCGGGCGGAAAGCGCTGCCCATTTTCTCCATGAGGGATTTGAGGGCGGGGTCGTTTTCGCCGAGGACGGCGGCGATTTTCTCGAGGGTGGGGCCGTCGAGTTCGTCGCTGGGGACCGACTGGGCCTGGACGGCGGCGACCACGGCGGCGGCACCCTCCTTGAAGCTGCTGAGGGCCTCGAGGGCGCGGCTGCGCTGGGCTGGGGAGAGCTGGGGCCAGAGGGGGAGGAGCTGGTCCGGGGTGGCGGCGAGGCAGGCGAGGGCTTCTTCGCGGACATCTGCCTGCGGCGACTTGAAGGCCGGCAGGAAGAGGTCGGCTCGTTTGCTGCCGAGTTCGCGGAGGGTACGGAAGACAGGGACGGTCGGCTGCGAGACGGCGAGCCTGGCGAGGTCCGGCTCGAGAGCGGTCAGCTTGAAGGCTGAGATGACCTGGAGGGCCATGGCGGTATTTCCGCTGAGAAGTTCGCGGGCCTTTTCCGTGACGAGGGGAGCGAGGATGCGGGCGTCGAAGCGGGCGCGCTGGCGGAGGAGGGACTGGAGGGATTCCGGTCTGGCGATGAGGCTGGCGAGCGCCGTTTTCACTTCCGGGGCGTCGGGGGCTTCCGCGAGGCGGAGGATTTCCTCGTCGCCGGGCGGGCCGCTGAGCGAGGCGATGAGGGCGGCGACGCGCGGGGCTGATTCCCTGGGAGGAAGGGAGAGGGCGGCGAGGCCCTTGCGGACCAGCTCCGTGTGGGCATCATCGCCGGGGCCGGCGGC
>CAZSDE010000009.1:14574-22436 GCA_964605435.1 uncultured Akkermansia sp. | reverse complement strand
TCACCCGACGCGGTCACCACGTCACCGTCATCGAAAAAGCCGACCGCCCGGGCGGTCTCGCCACCAGCCACCTGCGCGGCAGCAACTGGTACGATCTCGGCGTGCACATGCTCCACGAATTCGACCGCGAAATCTTCGAGGACATCCGCGACAATGTCATGGGCGAGGAACGCATCGAGGTCCCCCTCGACGCCAAAATCCGCTGGGCCGGTGCCTTCTACCGCTACCCGCTCCAGTTCGGCGACATGGTCCGCGGCATCCCGCCCCTCACTCTCATCCGCTGCGTCTCCGGCCTCCTCGCCACCCAGCTCTGGTACAAAATCTTCCCGAAACAGCCGAAGGACGCCGAGGAAGCTCTCATCCAGCTCTACGGAGCCCCGCTCTACCGGTTCTTCTTCCGCGACTTCACCCACCGCTACTGGGGCTTCCCCACCACGGAACTCGACGCCAAATTCATCACGACGAAAATGCCGCGGCTCACCGCGGTCGATGTCATCAAGAAGGTCCTCGCCAAGGTCGAAAGCGCCCTCCGCGAAGAAACTCTCCACTATTCCCGCTCAGGCGCGGAAACCATGACCCGCCGCCTCGCCGATGCCGTCCGCTCCCGCGGAGGCTCCCTGCTCCTCAACCACGACGTCGCCAGCATCGAAATCCAGAACGGCAGAGCCACCGCCGTGACGGCCCGCGACGCTTCCTCCGGCGCAGAATCCCGCATCGCCTGCGACTACCTCATCAATACCATCCCACTCCCGCACTTCGTCCAGCGCTCCAGCGGCGACCCCATCCCGGAAGACGTCCGCGCCAGCTGCAGCCACCTGCGCTACAAACCCATCACCATCCACGGCCTCCTCGTCCGGAAACCGAAATGCATCGACGGCCTCTACATCTACTACCGCGACCGCATCTTCCACCGCGTCGGTGAACCAAAAAATGCCGGCCTCACCGTCAACCCGCCAGACCACAGCGTCCTCATCGTCGAAACCACCTGCGAGGAAGGCGATGACAAATGGAATGCCTCCCCGGAAGTGCGCGAACGCATCATGGCGGACCTCGAAGCGGAAAACATCGTCCCGCGCCACCTCATCGCGGAATGGCACGTACTCCACGCCCCGCAGGGATACCCCGTCTTCCGCCTCGGCTTCGAACCGCACTTCCAGAATGTCATGAACTGGATCGGCTCGATCGTCAATCTCCGCACCGCCGGCCGCCAGGGTGCCTTCTGCTACCCGAACATGCACAGCGCCATGCGTCAGGGAGCGAAGGCCGCCGACGCCATCGAAAAACAGATCGCCACCGACAGCGCCGCCCCCACCTCACTATCATCCCAGCCATGAATCCGCGCCTCGCCCTCATCCTCATCGCCGCCACCGCCGCGGCCCTCAGTTCCTGCGCCACATCCCAGCAGGCCACCGCCGACAACAGCCCGGCCGTGCAGGCCCGCAATGCCGCCATTCTCTCGGAACCGCGCGGCGACTGGTTCATCGGCCGCCGCTACTTCACCCAGAAATGCCGCTACTGGGGATACCTGCGCCGACCCGGCCAACTCTGGGACTCCAGCCGCCTCGTCGTCATGGACGAATCCCGCGGCACCCTCAACCCCGACCGCGTCCCGGAATCCCCCAGCGATGCCAGCCGAGCCCACGGCTTCGACCACAATGCCGAATACCGCGTCTGGGGCTCCTTCAGCAACCGCACCTGCTACGACCCCAATGCGGACCTCGAACTCCCCATCTTCATTCCAAAACGCTTCGAACTGATCAGCGAACGCCCCGGCTTCCTCTTCAGCCCGCGCGACCGCTACGACCCACGCTACCTCCCCGCCCGCGAAGCCCCCAACCGCACGGAAGCCAAACGCTGACCAGCCCACCCATCGCCACATGCACGTCTGGTCCAAACTCAGCGGTGCCCAATGGGAAGACGCATGGGTGGAACGCTTCCACGGCCCCCTCGCCACCGGCCTCGTCATCTCCAGCCTCCCCAGCGGCCGCACCATCCGCGTCGAAGTCTACTGCGAACGCAAAAGCGACGCCGATCGCATCCGCCGGGAATTCGGAGGAACTGTCCGCAGCGTCCCCTCACGCAACTGGGCCGCCCAATCCGCCGCCGCCCTCCAACCCATCACCATCCGCAGCCGCCTCGTCATCTGCCATACCACGGAAACCGCCGGTGAAATGCGGCGACTCCACCCGGACCGCATCGTCCTGACCATTCCCGGCGAAATGGCCTTCGGCACAGGAGACCACGCCACTACCAGTACCTGCCTCCGCCTCATCGCAGATTACGCCCAGACCCACCGGCTCCAGCCATGGAGCCTCCTCGACCTCGGCTGCGGCACGGGCATTCTCGGCATCGCTGCCTCCCTCCTCGGTGCCAGCCCCGTCACAGGATTCGATTACGACCCCGCCGCCGTCCGCATCGCCAACCGCAATGCCAAACTGAACGGCACCCGCGGCCTCCGCTTCACAAAGGACGACGTGACCACATGGCAACCCAGCCAGCAGTACGATGTCGTCGCCGCCAACATCTTCTTCGACGTCCTCACCCTCTCCTTCGACCGCATCGCAGCCGCCACCAAACCCGGCGGTCTTGTCATCGTCTCCGGCATCCTCGCCACCCAGGCACAGGATTGCCTCGCCGCAGGAACAAGGGCCGGACTCGTCTTCGGCACGCCCATCCGCCGCGGGAAATGGGTCACCGCCGCCGGTCACCGCCCCGCTCCCTGACCCAGCACCAGTTCACCACCCGGCATGGCCTCCCCTCTGCGCCGGATTCTTGAAAACCATGGCGGCCGCCTCCGCTGGCGCGACTGGATGCAGGCTGCCCTCTACGACCCGGAAGCAGGATACTACACGACCGCCATCCGCACCGTGGGCCGCCACGGCGACTTCGCCACCAGCGCCACCCTGAGCGACGGACTCGGCATGGCCATCGCCGCATGGATAGAACGCGAATGGCAGATCCACGGAACACGCCTTCCCCTCATCGAAGTCGGCCCGGGCACGGGTGCTCTCCACCGCACGGTTCTCCAGCATCTTCCATGGCTCCGCCGCCTGACGACTGATTCTCACCTCGTGGAAACATCCCCGGTCCTCCGCGGGCAGCAGCAAACCACTCTCGCCAGCCACCGCCGCCGCATTCAGTGGCATTCCTCACTCGCAGACGCCCTCCAGCTCTGCCGCGGCAAAGCCCTCATCTTCTCGAATGAACTCGCCGACGCCTTCCCGGCCTCGCTCCTGCAGTTCGATCATGGTTCATGGCACGAAGTCTGGCTCGCCATCACCCCATCAGGCAGCATCACAGAATGCCTCGAACCCGCCCCGCCCCATCTCCATTCCTCCGCCCTCGACCTCCCATGGCCCGATGGCCAGCGCATCGAAATCCTCGACTCATGGCAGCACTGGCTCAATTCATGGTCCCCAGCATGGTCCATGGGCTCGATGCTGACCATCGACTACGGCGGTTCCCCCCAGTCGATCTACGACCGCCGACCCCATGGCTCAGCCCGTGGCTATTTCCGACACGCCACCATCCCAGCGGACCAACTCTACGCCCTCAGCGGCCGCTGCGACATCACCACGGATGTCAATTTCAATGACCTCACCGCATGGGGCGAAGCCGCCGGACTGACTACCGCCGAACTCGTCAGCCAGCAGCAGTTCGTCCGCCGGGCCGCCCCGCACGACCCTCTCTGCCATCCAGACGGTCCCGCTTCCCACTTCCTGTGCCTCACCCAGCGCCGCCACGCTTCCCCTTGACCCCGCGCTTGCCCACCGCCGCTGCCTTCGCCTTCGCCAGCCCCAGCCATTCCCCCGCATTCACACAGAAAATCAGCAGCAGCCACATGTGGTTCCAGAACTCAATCTCCATGAGGAAGGCAATCCCCACATGCATCAGCAGCAGGGCCACCCCAAACCAGCGGCACATCGGACGGTTCAGCAGCAGCACGAACGCCAGCACCTCCAGCACCAGCCCCGTCCCGAAAAACAACCGCGCCACATTCGGATACTTCACAATCAGATCCGGCACCACCGTCAGCTTGAATCCCTCCGCCGGCACCAGCGTGCTGTAGTACTGCGACAGATTCGCCTTGATCGACTGCACCGCCAGCACCGGCACCCGGTGAATCCACTGAAAATCCGTCGCCTTCAGCTTCACAAAGCCCGATGCCACATAGCCGGCCGCAATCGCCATCACGGACCACCAGACCGCACGGCTGTGCACGGCCTCGTCCACCTTCGTCACCGACCGCACCCGCACGGCGTGCACCACATACACCACCCACTGCGCCAGCAGCACCATCATGGCCAACTGACTGTGATGCGAAATATCGCCCTGCGAATTCCGCAGCGCTCCCGTTCCCACCCCCACAAACAAGGCCGGAAACAAGGTCACCGCAGGAGCCAACCCCAGCACGTACGCCATCAGCCCAAGGCCAACCACCGGCTTGAAGAATCCCACCAGCCCGGAATCCGCCATCCATCCCAGCGGAATGAGGCGCGCCAGCCCATTCGGCTTCGGCACCTCAGCGTAACTCGGACTCAGTTCCCAGTGAATCGCCACAAAATACAGGACGATCGCAAAGAAAAACCGCATCACAAAAGTCTCATCCGCCGACCAGAACATCGGGCGGACCTGCAGCCATTGACGCAGACGGTTCATGGTTTCAGCGCCGGCAGAGGTTTCGATCCCATGAAGACATGTTCCTTGCGGAACTCACTGCCGTCCATGGTCACACTGATCATCCAGACCTTCAGCTCGTTCGCCGGATACTTCCGCCGCTTCGCTTCGTCCAGTTTTTCCATCTCCCGGTCCAGAAAGCGCGAGGAAGCTTCCTGCCGCTGCGCCTCGCTGGCCTTCCACCAGTCCTTCGTCTTCGCGACATCCTGAAGGTTGCTTTCATAGCGCTTCTTGAGCTGCGCAGATCCATGCCCGAACACCTTGGAAAGCGGCAGCGGCTGGTCCTTCTCATCAGTCACATACAGCACCTCGGCCTTCCCATCGATCCGGCTGTACATCGGAAACGGCGAAAATGGGTACTGATCCCCGATCCCCACCAGCGCAATGGCAAGGAGGATGCAGAGAGCCACCGGATGCAGCAGCACCCGGGCCGCCAGCGAGGGCGGCGCAGCGGTCGTGGATGGCGCGGACATATCTGTGCCTACGTGAACACGATCCCGCAACTTGCAAGCCCTCGCTCCACGCATCCCTCCGTGCCTCGCGCCATGCCCGCAGCTGACGCTCGACTTGCCCGCCGCTCTGTGCTTCGTCCCGGCTGCCATGCAAACTGTCCATTCTGATTCCGCTCCCGCTGCCGTCGGTCCCTACTCCCAGGCGATCCGCTCGGGTCACCTCCTCTTCTGCGCAGGCCAGCTCCCCCTCAATCCGGAGACCATGAAGATCGAAGCCGCCGACATCGCAGGACAGACCAGTCAGGTCCTCACCAATATCAAGGCCGTCCTCGCCGCCGCCGACCTCGACCTTTCCCATGTCGTCAAGACTACGGTCTTCCTCAAGGACCTTGGCGACTTCGCCACCATGAACGGTCTCTACAGCGAAGCCTTCGGTTCCCACAAACCGGCCCGCAGCACGGTCCAGGTCGCCAAACTCCCACTCGACGCCCTCGTGGAAATCGAAGTCATCGCCGAAATCGCGCCCTGAGCACCGGCAGACTTGCCTCGGACTCTTCCCTCCGTCATCCTCCGCGTCACCATGATGCCCAGCCGCTGCCTTGCCGCCTTCCTCCTCTGCGGATCTCTCGCCGCCGCCGAACCGGAATTCACCCCGCTCTTCCCGGAAAATGGTGTCCCCAAAGGCTGGCTGGTCCGCCACTGGGCCGACGTCAGCAAACCAGCAGAAGGATCGCCCGCATGGACCGTCAGCAACGGCACACTCACCAGCAGCGGCGACCGAGGTTGCTGGTTCCTCTCGGAAAAAGAATACGCCGACTTCGAACTGCAGTACGAATTCCGCCTCGGTCCCCGCGGGAACAGCGGTCTCGCTCTGCGCGCCCCGGCGGCCGGCGATCCCGCCTTCGATGGCATGGAACTCCAGATGGCGGACTTCCGCTACAATCCCAAGGCCCTCCCATCGGAACTCACCGGCGGCATCTACCGCGCCATCGCTCCCGCAGAGCAACTCTACAAACCCACGGAGTGGAATACCATTTCCATCCGGCTCGCCGGCACGTCGCTGAAGGTCGTCCTCAATGGCAAAACCATCCAGGAAACCGACCTCGCGACCCATGCGGAATCCGTCCTCCGCCACGATGGCAAACCCGCCCCAGCCATCAAGGACCGTCCCCGCAAGGGCCGCATCGGATTCCAAAACCTCAGCCGCGACAACGGTCAGGTCGAAATCCGCAACGCCCGCATCCGGGAACTGACTCCCTGACGCCGCTGCTCATTCCCCGCCGCGCCAATCATAGACTCCCCCGGTGCCTCCAGCTCCGCGCAGCAGGCAGTGGAAGTTTCCCGGGTCCCGCGTGATCGCCGCCGCAGCCAATCGGTCCATCGCTGCGGTCAGAGCCGACTCCATTTCTCCAGCCACCGCGGGCGGCCCGAAATGACACAGCACCACAGGCAGACGCTCGTTCCAGAAGAGATACTCCAGCGCCAGCGGCAGAAATACAGCCTCCGGAAACGCCCGCGCCAGAAATTCCACCCCGCCCGCCAGCGCCAGCGGTCGCTCCCGCACATCCGCAAACCTGCCCTGCGGCGTCATCCACAGCATCGCCCCAGGACTCCGGAAATGCTCGCGCACCCCGCGCAGCAGATCCCGCGCCCCTTCCGCACTCCCCGTACGAATCCCGAACAATCCCACCTTCCCCAGAATCGGAAACTTCCCAAGCTGCCCGGCCTCAATCGGCCCAGCCATCATCCTCCCGGGAAACAGCCGTTCCTGCAGATACAATCCCGTCAGCGGTTCCCACCAAGACGGATGCGACCCGAACACGACGGCCGGCACGCCCTCGGGAATCGCAGGACGTTCCCCCAGCATGTACACCGCGGCAAAGTGCCGCCGCAGATGCCGCCGCGTGTACCACCGGAAAAAACGCAGCACATACGGCGACGGTTCCCGATAACTGCATGGCTGACCCTCCCCCATCGCTTCCAGCAGGCTCAGGCCGCAAAGTCCCGATGGAGCGCATCCGCCGCAATCCAGCCGGACATCAGCACCATCGGCATCACCGGTCCAGGATGCGCCGCACCACCCGCCAGATAAAGCCCGCGCAGATCCCGGCTCCGATTCGATGGCTTGAACGCTCCCGTGAAACGACCGTGACTCGCCAGCCCGTAAATCGCTCCATTGAGAACCCGGTAGCGATCGTGAATCCCCTGCGGAGTGAGCACATGCTCGGTCACAATCCGGTCCTCCAGATCACTCATCCCGCCAGTCGTCTTCAGCTTCTCCAGAATCACCCGGCGATACTCAGGCAGCATCTTCTTCCAGTCATGATGCGGCCGCAGATAAGGCGTGTGCACCAGAACATAAAGCGCTTCCCCACCCGGCGGAGCCACCGCCGGTTCGGTCGCCGCCGGGGCACACACATAAGCCGTCGGGTCAGGAGCCGGCTCTCCCTTCCGGTAAATGGCCTCGAATTCCTCATGCGGGTCACGGCTGAATACAAAGTTGTGATGCAGCAGATGATCGTACCGCTCGCGCAGACCAAGATACAGCACGACCCCAGAACAGGCAGGCTCATATTCCCGCCGACCCGCAAAGGCTGCCCCCTCGGCCCCGCCAATCAATTCCCGGTGCGTCCGCACGCTGTCCATGTTGCTCACCACCGCCGTCAGCGCCACCCGCTCGCCCGAGGTCAGCTCAACCCCAGTCGTCCGCCCACCCTCATGCAGAATCCGCTT
>CAZSDE010000009.1:13675-14527 GCA_964605435.1 uncultured Akkermansia sp. | reverse complement strand
CCCTAGACGCTCGGCAATCCTCGCCAGCACCACCGGAACCGCCCTCGTCCCCCCAATCGGATACCATACCCCCTCGTCCGTCTGCATGTGCGCAATCCCGCACAGCACAGCCGGCGAATTCTCCGGACACGACCCCACGTACTGCGTGAAATGATCCAGCATCTGCGCAATCCGCCCGTCCGGCACAAATTCCCGCAGCACACCACCCACCGTCTGCCCCATCCGCATCGTCAGCACGTCCTTCAAAACCGACGGATTCACCATCTCCCCAGGCCGGAACATGTCCCGCATCCCACCAATCGGCTTATAAAAGAAGTACTTCTTCGAAATCTCATTCAGCTTCTCCGATAGCTTCAGGAGCCGACGATACCCGTCCCCCGCTCCCTTCCCCGGCGCAAAGGCATCCGCCTTCCCTGCCATCGCCTCCACATCCTCCACCAGATCAAGAACACTCCCGTCCGTAAAGAAACTCCGCCACTGCGGATCCAACCGCACCATGTTGAATTCCTTCTCCAAAGTCGTCCCGGCCTCCTCACACACCCGCTTCAGCACCGACGGCAAGGTCAGAATCGTCGGCCCCATGTCAAAACGATACCCTTCCTGATCCCACTGCGCCGCCTTCCCGCCAAACCACCCATTGGCTTCAAACAAGGTCACCTTGTGCCCTCGCCCAGCCAATACCACCGCAGCCGACAACCCAGCCAGCCCCCCCCCAATGACTCCAATGTGTTCCTGCTTCATTTGCTTCGTTGATTTGTTGATTCCCGATCGGTTCGCCCCGCCGCCATCCGCAGCCGTTCTTTGGTCATATGATAAACAGAACCGAGCCGCGCGGCCAGGGAACGCTTGTGC
>CAZSDE010000009.1:5051-13665 GCA_964605435.1 uncultured Akkermansia sp. | reverse complement strand
CGGGTGGGCCTCGGAGTACTTTCTTCGCTCCCTACTCCGCTCGCTTACCCCGCGCGCCGCGCCGCGCCGCACAGCCCCCGCCGCCCCCCGAGGCCCACCCGGACGGCCCTGCTGCCGGCCCCGACCCCGCCGCTCCTGAATCACTTTCACCACCGTCATCTCCAATACCCCCTCACCCCCACGCGTCACCCCAAACCCACTCAGCCCCCGTCCCCCAAACGGAACCCGCCCGTCCGCCGTCGGCACAATCACATCATTCACCACCACCACCCCAACCCCCATCCGACCCGCCACTTCCCACGCCGCCCCCACGTCCCGACTGAATACCGATCCGCCCAGCGCAAACGGACAAAACTCATTTCCGGCCAGCATTTCCTCGTCGGACCCCACAGTCCACCATGTTGCAATCTGCGTAAAAAGGTCGGTTTTCACGAGAAAATGATCATGGCTCTGCGGGGCGACCACGAGGGGCAGAAGCCAGCCGTTTTCCGTCGAATCACCGTAAATCAGATGGGCATTCTCCATTACTTTTTCCGTGCTAATCCCTGCAGGCACGGGGACATTCGGCAGCTTGTCCAATTCGGTCACCAGATGGGCCCGGAAGGCGTCGGCGACCTGCCGGTGAACCACAATCCGCCGCGGCGCAATGCAGGTCCGTCCATCGTTGAGCCGCAATCCAAAAGCGATGGCCCGCGCCGCCAGCGGCAAGTCGGCGTCGTGTCTCACATAGCACACGTCGCAGCCGGACAACTCCATGACGGCAGGCACAAGACGGGGGGCCAGACGCTCCATCACAGCGGCACCGGTCCGGGCGGATCCCGTGAGCACCACCTTCGCCACCCCCTCGCCGAGGGCCCGCTCGAACTCGTCGACGCCAACGCCAAGAACCCGGACGATTCCCTCAGGAAACCCGGCGAGACAAAGGAGACGATTCATGAAGGCGGCGGCAGCTTCCCCGCCCTGGGCCGGTTTCCACAGCACGGCATTACCGGCCACCAATGCCTGCAGGACCTGCACGCCAGGCAGAAACAGGGGGTAGTTGCCAGGGGCAAGAATCAGGATCCGACCCAGCGGCTCCCGCCGGATTTCACTCCGCACACCGGCCAGCCAGACGGGCTGACCCCAGCGTGAAAGCTTCCGCGGCTTCAGAAGTGACTCGGCCGATCGCTCGAGAAATTTCGCGGCCTCGGCAAGGGGTACGACCTGACTGCTCAGGGTCTCGGCAAGAGTTTCCGGGCTTTCCATGGTGCCCAGCGGCAGGGCGGCCCGTGCCGCCGCCACGCCATCACCCGCGAGCAGGTCCCGGAACCTCCGCACGCAGGCAAGCCGATCCCTCACGGTCCAGCGATCCCATGGCTCGGCTCCCTTCCCGGATTCTTTCGTGCGCTCCCTCACACCATTCCTCTACGCCATGCCACTCGCACAGGTAGTGGATATTTCACCGCACTTCCTCCGCAGTCCCTCCACCCTGCAGCGTGCCGGCCCGGACTTCAGGTTCCGGATCGCCTGGGTTCTCCCGCCGCCACCGCAAACGGGCTCCCCCGTCAAGCACCGACCACCCCACGGACCCGCGAGGCATCAGCACCACTTCAGCCCGGCTCCCACCATCCATCCCGGCCGCAAAATCAACCCGCCGCGCCCGGATGCGAACCTCCGCACCACCCATCACCCGCGCCATGAAAACCCCATCGTCAAGAAATGTCACCCGCCCTTCCCCAACATCGACAGACAGCTTCACCGATCCCCCCACGCTGCCGCGGAACTCCACGGCCGCCCCCGGACTCGCCAGCCTCACCTGCCCACTGCCATTGATGGCCCCACGCATTTCAATGGCCTCGACTTCCAGCGCCCGGGTCTCGATCTCGACCTCCCCATTGATCTCACCAAAGGCAATCCGCTTCGCCTTGCCACTCAATGTGACAAGGGCCCGACCATTCAGATCGGTCACCCGCCAGACCCCATTCCCCTCGGATACCAGTTCGGCTTCTCCACCCCGGACTTCCAGAAAAGGCACAGCCTCATCCCTCGCTGCAGCTGCCCCCACGGCCGGAACCGGGAGCACGGGAACAGGCTCCGCAACCGCCACCACCTCAGGAACCGCCCCGGACACCGGGGACGGCTGCGGCGGCGGTCCCGTAGGCACAGGACGCTTCGCAGAATTTCCAATCGGGGCCGCAGCCGACAACGCAGACGGATCCGGCGCACCGGAGGAATTGTCCGCTGGCGGAACCACCGCAGATTCCATGCTGACCGACCGCGCGCGGCTCCGCTCATGAAGCATGGGAACCAGCAAACCAAGGCCCAGACCTGCCACGAGCCCAGCCACTGCCCATCGGTTCCGCACCCCGCGATCCACCGGATCCAATGGGTCCTCGGCCCCGGCTGCCACCGGCCGCAGCCGCACTTCCAATTGCTTCCGCGCAGCCACCACGGCGGCCTCGTCACCCACAATCACATGCAGTCCGGGATTCCGTTCCATCACCGCAAGCACAGCCTTCGCCTGTTCCTCCCTCCAGCCATCCAGCCCACCGGCCCGCAGCAACCGCGCCGCCTCGGCCACACTCATGGCCCGGCCGGATGCCTGCTCTCTGCTCGTGGATGATTCTTCCATGCCCTGCCAATCTGACAGATCATGAACCGCCCGCCCAGCCGTTTCTTCACGGGACCCGACCCGGCGATCGGTTGCCCCGGCCTTTCCGCTTCATGAGCCCGTCCCCGAGATCGCCGCGCGACTGCTCTGCCGCAGCCTGCAGCCGCGCCAGCACATCCGCATGCTCCGCAGCCACGTCCCGGCTTTCCCCGGGATCGGTTTCCAGATCATACAGCTCCGCTCGTTCGACCTTCGCCATGCGGTACTTGCCAGGAATGCCTCCGGTCGCCCGCGGCTGCCCCGCCATCGTCCGGTAGGCATGCGGCAGAATCAGTTTCCAGCGGCCGGAAATCACGGCCTGCAGCTCGTTCCCTGCATACCGTACAAACAAGTCCCGGTCGGGAACTTCACCCTTTCCTGTCAGCGCCGCCTTCATGTCAAGGCCGTCCAGCACGCGCCCCGGCAAGGCAACGCCGGCCATGCCCGCCACCGTCGGCAGCAGATCAATCGTCGCTACCGGCCCCGTCCACTCGCTCCCCGCCGGAATCACCCCAGGCCACCACATGAGACAGGGAACGCGGATCCCGCCCTCCCATGAGGTCCCCTTCCCTTCCCGCAGCGGGCCCGCCGACCCCGCATGCTCCCCGTAACTCAGCCACGGCCCGTTGTCGGACGTGAAAACCACCAGCGTCCTTTCCGCCAGACCATGGCGCCGCACGGCAGCCAGAATCTCTCCGACCGACCAATCCAGTTCTTCAATCCCGCCCCCATAAAGCCCCGCGCCGGATCGACCCCGGAATTCGGCACGGCAATGCAGGGGCACATGCGGCTGCGGATGCGGTACATACAGAAAAAAGGGCTTCTCCCGGTTCGCTTCCACAAACTTCACGGCCCGCTCGGTGATCTGCTTCGTCAGGTCGCTCTGATCCTCCAGTTCAGCCACCACCCGGTTCCCGTCCAGCAAAGGCAAGGGAGGATACCCGCGCGGATTCTCGGGATGCTTCGGCCACATGTCCCCGGAATAGGGAATCCCAAAGTATTCACCAAATCCCTGCGCCATCGGCAGCAACGCGTCGGGCCGCCCCAGATGCCACTTTCCAAAAATCCCCGTCGCATACCCAGCCCCACGCAGCAGTTCGGCCACCGTCGTCTCGTCCGGATGCAGTCCCTCGCGCGACTCCGGACCATACGCTCCATGAATCCCCAGCCGGCTGTGCGAGGCACCAGTCAGCAGGGCCGACCGGCTCGCCGAACACACCGCACTGCTCACATAGAACCGCGTGAACTTCCGTCCCTCGGCCGCCATCCGGTCCAGATGGGGCGTCCGCCATCCTTTCGCCCCAAATGGCCCAATGTCCCCGTACCCCAGATCATCACAGAAAATCACCACCACATTCGGCCTCTCCACGGCCCCCCAGCCACGCGCCCCGACGGCCAGCAGCAGCATCCCAACCAATATGGCACATTTCCGGCTCACGGAACTCTTCATAGCCATTCCGTCCTCCGCCCTCGTATTCCCGGCAAACGACAATACCATCCGCCAACATGGCCCGATCCCTCAATCCCTCCACCCGCGACAAAGCCCTCCAGCTCAATCTCGATAACTCGAAATACGGTACCTTCGCGGAAATCGGAGCCGGCCAGGAAACAGCCGCGTGGTTCTTCAAGGTCGGCGGAGCCTCGGGCACCATCGCCAAAACCATGTCGGCCTACGACATGACCATGAGCGATGCCATCTACGGTGCCAGCCCGCGCTACGTCTCCCGCGAACGCCTCCAGGCCATGCTCGCCCACGAATTCAATATTCTCGTGGAACGCCTCGGCCCCCAGCGGGGTTCCTCCACCACGTTCTTCGCCTTCTGCAATACCGTCCGCGCCCGCGCCTACAACGACCGCGCCGACACCGAATGCCACGGCTGGATGGGAATCCGACTCCAGACGTCCCCGCAGGGACCCGCCAACGATATCCTCCTCCACGTCCGCCTCACCGACGACACCAACATCGAACAGCAGCGCGCTCTCGGCACCCTCGGCGTCAATCTCATCTACGCCGCCCTCCACCTCCGCCACTCCCTCCGCGCCTTCATCGAATCACTCACCGACGAACTCCGCACCAGCTCGGTCGAAATCGACATGCTCAAATTCCATGGCCCGGACTTCGCCTCCATCGATAACCGCGAAGTCGCCCTCCAACTCGTCGAAAGCGGCCTCACCGACGCCGCCTTCTTCACCGCAGAAGGTGAAGTCATGCAGGTCAGCGAACGCCTCTACAAAAAACCAGTCCTCGTCCTCCGCGGCAGCTTCAATCCAGCCACCCTCGTGCACACGGACATGCTCGCCAGCGCAGCGACCGAATTCCGCCAGCAGCTCCGCTCGCCTGAAACCCCATGGGTCGAACTCATGGAGTTCTCCATCAATAACCTCTTCGCCCCCGTCGGCGAAGTAACCCACGAAGACTTCCTGCGCCGCGCCACCGCCCTACAGAAACTCGGCAAAAGCGTCCTCATCTCACGCTTCGGTGCCTTCCACCGCCTCGGTTCCTACCTCAGCCGCTACACCCAGGAACCCGTCGGCCTCGTTCTCAGCCTCGATGTCTTCGAACGCCTCTTCCAGGAAAAATGGTACGACGACCTCCCCGGCGGCATCCTCGAAAACTTCGGCCGCCTCTTCAAACACCAGCTCCGCCTCTACGTCTACCCAGTCCTCGACCGCGAATCAGGCCAGGTCCGCTCCGTCTCCCGCGCGGAAATCCCGGAACACCTCCGCAGCCTCTTCGCCTACCTCAAGGAAAATCAACGCATCATCAGCATCGCCGGAAACGCCAACCGCCAGCTCCTCCAATTCTGGACCACCGATATCCGCCGCATGCGCGAAGAAGGCAACCCCACATGGCGTACCCTCGTCCCACCGGAAGTCGCAGAAGTCTACGGAGACGACGCCTGATTCCCCCGCCCCTCCCACCCCCATCTCCTCACGCCGACACGGAGAAAAATTTTCCGTGAAAATACCCCCAAACCGCGCTTGTTGCGTACAGTATCTGCACTTCGAAACGACCGAACCCTTCTGATCATCCCATGGACTCCGGATCCCGCTACGCCCGCTCCCTCTCCCGCCGCGGATTTCTCCACGTCGGCACCTGCACCGCTCTCGGTCTCACACTCGGCGACTTCTTCCGCATGAAGGCCCGTGCCGACCTCAAGCACTACGATTCCGTCGAGGGAAAAGCGAAAAGCGTCATCCACATCTTCCTGCCCGGTGGCATGGCCCACCAGGAAAGCTTCGACCCGAAACCCCTCGCCCCTCCCGAGTACCGCGGCCCGCTCGGTGCCATCAATTCCAATGTCGAAGGCATCCAGTTCGGTGAACTCTGTAAGAATACCGCTCAGGTGGCCGACAAACTCGTGGTCGTCCGCAGCATGACCCACGGCGAAGCCGCCCACGAACGCGGCACCCACAACATGTTCACGGGCTACCGGCCCAGCCCAGCCCTTCAGTACCCCAGCTTCGGCTCCGTCATCTCTCACGAATTCGGCTCGAAAAACAGCCTCCCGCCCTACGTCTGCATTCCCGGCCAACCCAACGAATTCGCAGGCAGCGGCTACCT
Source organism: uncultured Akkermansia sp. (assembly GCA_964605435.1). Lineage (GTDB taxonomy): Bacteria > Verrucomicrobiota > Verrucomicrobiia > Verrucomicrobiales > V1-33 > V1-33. The sequence goes on along the minus strand of CAZSDE010000009.1, from coordinate 7,471 downwards.
CAGCAGCGCCTACGGCCCCTTCAGCCTCGGTGCCGACCCAGCAGGCGGCAACTTCAAGGTCCAGGACCTCGCCCTCCCTGGCGGTGTCACCGAAGGCCGCTTCAACCGCCGCCGCGCCATCCTCGATGGCATCGACAACCACTTCAAATCCCTCGAAAAGTCCGACGCCCTCACGGCCATGGACACCTTCTACCAGGATGCCTACAAACTCATCTCCAGCCCGCAGGCCCGCGAGGCCTTCGCCCTCGAGAAGGAAGCCGATAAGCTGAAGGACGAATACGGCCGCAATGAGGCCGGCATGCGCCTGCTCATGGCCCGCCGCCTCGTGGAATCCGGCGTCCGCTTCGTCTCCGTCACCTACGGCGGATGGGACCACCACGACAATATCCAGGGAGCCATGGGCGGCCAGGTCCCCAACTTCGACAAGGCCTACGCCCGCCTCATCAACGACCTCTCCGAACGCGGTCTCCTCGACAGCACCCTCGTCATGGTCACCTCCGAATTCGGCCGCACCCCGAAAATCAATGCTACCGGCGGACGCGACCACTGGCCCAAAGTCTTCTCGGTCCTCCTCGCCGGTGGCGGCCTCAAGAAGGGCATGGTCTACGGTTCCTCCGACGCCCTCGGCGCAGAACCGGAAAACGACCCCATGACGGTCGAAAACCTCGCCACCACTGTCTACCACCAGCTCGGCATCAACGCCGACAAGGAACTCATGGCCCCTGGTGCCCGCCCCATCGAAATCGTCGACGGTGGCTCGGTCGTGAACGACATCCTCGCCTGAATCCGGGGCTCCACCTGGCAGCGGAACTTCAGCAGACGCTCCGTCCAGCACACGCGAAGCCGGAGTCAGTACATCGCAGCCATTCCAGCACAAAAAAGGGCAGGCAGATTCAGTCTGCCTGCCCATGCTGGATACCCCTTCACGGAGTGCCCCGGTTGAGGTGTCGTCAGCTTCCCCTTTGCCCCGATTTCAGAAGCTTCTTCATCCGAAACGCGAGACTGTAGCACACTGGAGGAATCACGAGCCTGAGAACAGAACCCGCCGACCGCCGACGTTTCCGCAAGTGGTACTCATCCCCAAATCCGATTTCCCGCACCGAAGGGAATTCCTCAGACGGAAACGCAGCACGGAGCGCAGGAAGACACCAAGGCATCTCAAACTGATTGAACAACTGTCCTCTGAGGTAATCAGGACAAATATTCTTCAGCCGACTGAAGTGAGAAATCAGTCCGGGTACATCTGCGCTGGCATTCGCCATGATCCATCGCGTCGTCTCACTCATTCGATCAATCTGCAAACTAGACGAAAAGTTATTGGCGTCCCGCCCCGGGTGAAAGCGCTTACACACATCCGGATAAGGCCGATAAGCCAAAGAACCATGGTTGGCCAAATCTACAATCAGCATTCGATCAACGTCAAAATCGTTGCCCAGAGTGAAAACCTTCTTTGACAATCGCAGCACCTCCGTACGGATAACCATCGACGAAAACTCTGTCGGAGTTGCCAGAAGCGCTGCAAACCGAACCTGAAATGGGGTAATCTCCCACGTTGCCTGCAGTTTCGGAAACTCCGCCGCCACCCAGAAAAGTGCATCGGGGTCACACTTGAGATTGGAAGATTCGCCGGAAACCGCGAACCACGAAGCACAGAATGCAACCGCTCCAGGATGCGCATGGAATGCGTTGAGCGCATTTGATAGATGGTCCGGCATCCACCAGTCGTCATCATGAAGAATCGCCGTATACTCGTGTACCAGCGCTTCGTTCATCATCACTGTCGTGTGTTCCACCGGCGAAAGCTGCGGATCACGGAATGCATACACGATCGGCAGATCCGGAAAAGCCGCGCAGACCTCTTGCGAGCCACGGTTGCCTCCGTTTTCAGACACATAGACAGCACTGATGCTTTCCCGTCCGGTCTGTTCCGCAACTGATTGGAGTGCTTGGCGCAGCATTTCAGGCCTGTTGGCCGTCTGTATGATGACTCCTACCATAGGAATGATGCTTGATCTGAGTTCTTTCTATTTGCCAGCGTCCAGCCAGACAGCCGGGAAACTCTGCTGGAATTCATGGATGATTCTCCCACCAGCGCCCCCCGATCCCATCAGGTTCCCTCCATCTCGATAGGCTTGGCGAGAGGCTCCATTTCCGACATGGGTCGGCCAAACGCCATTTTGGGATAGGCATTGGCCTGCATCGGCACCATCACTTCGAGGAGGAATGGCAGTGCCGGATGCTCCCACATGGCACGGATGCCACCGGCCACATCCGCGGGTTCGGATACACGCAGCGCAGCAATTCCATAGGCCCCGGCCACCCTGCTGAAATCCGGAGCAGAATATCCCCAGACCGTGGACTGATAGCGGCCGTGGAAATAGCTCTCCTGAAACTGGCGCACCATCCCATGGCAACTGTTG
>CAZSDE010000009.1:0-5041 GCA_964605435.1 uncultured Akkermansia sp. | reverse complement strand
GCCCAAGACGGGCGACGGTCTGCAGTTCCTGAATGTTCAGCTGAAAGCCCCCATCTCCGGCAATGACCACCACGGGCAGACCGGATGCGCCAAGGCAGGCACCGATTGCCGCCGGCAGCGCAAATCCCATCGCTCCCATCCCGCCTGATGTCAGAAACCGCTGGTGCGGGCCAAGCCGGAGCGACTGTGCCGCCCACATCTGATGCTGCCCCACATCGGCAAGAAAGCCTGCCGCGGCAGACGAACCAGCCGACAATTCCCTCATGAACTCATTGGGGTTGATGCCTTCCATGCCGGACAGTTCGGCAGTATCCGGCCACCTTGACTCGAGGCTGCGGATGTCCGCGATCCATGCAGTGCAGTCCTTCCGACCCCATGGCATCGTGAGCACCGATCCAAGGAAGGGACGAAGTTCGTCACGGAACGTCCGGCATCCAGTGACCCGGTTGTTCATTTCCCCTTCTTCACAATCGACATGAAAAATCGTACGGCCCTTCCGGAAGGCATCGGTATCCGCACCAGTCTGCCGGATGTCCAGACGACTGCCGAGCACCAGCAGCAGATCACTCTCGGCCAAAGCCGTATTGGCCCAGCGGTTTCCGTACGATCCGATCAGACCAACCCGGAGAGGATGATCAGCCGGAAGGTTGTCCACGCCCATGAGCGAATGCACCACGGGAATCCCGAGGCGATCGACTACGTCGCGGAATTCCTGCGCCGCACCAGCGGAACGGACCCCGCCACCACTCAGAATGAGGGGATGCCGACTGGCCGACAACGCCTCCAGAAAGCTCTGCCACCAATCCCGGGCGGCCTCTGCGCTTTCCGTCCCGCCGCCCACCGGAAACGTCTCCGCATGATCTTCCGGATCGGCCACTTCCGCCCGCTGCACGTCCATGGGAATATCGATGAGGACAGGACCCGGACGCCCGGACGCCGCCAGCCGGAACGCCTCGTCCAGCATGGCAGGAAGTTCGGTGGCATCAGTCACCATCCACGCGGCCTTCACCACTGGCCGGGCCATGGCAACGATATCGGTTTCCTGAAATCCCAGCTGCCGGATGGCACGGTCACCCTTCTGTTCATGGCGGTTGACCTGCCCCGTGATGAACACCGCCGGAGTCGAATCGAAATAGCAGCTGCCGATGGCCGTCAGAAGATTGGTGGCTCCCGGCCCGCTCGTAGCCATGGCCACCGCAGGAATGCCCTTCATGCGGCCCCAGCCTTCCGCCGCAAATCCCGCCCCCTGCTCGTGATGCATGCTCACCACCCGGATTCCCGTGCGGCGATGCATGGCATCCAGCAGAAAGGTGATCATGCCACCCACCAGTTCAAAGACATGAGTGACACCCCGCCTCTCAAGGCTCAGGGCAATGTGCTCCGCTGCGTTCATGCAAAGGTATTTCCTGACGCCCCCCGGTCCAGTCCTCCCGCTTTCAGCCCGCCCGCCGCATGGCGTCGGCCACGAAGTCTCTGATCACAGAAACTTCCCGGGCGATCATGGCATCCGTCAATCCAGGATAGGTTCCCAGAAACAGGGTGTCATTCATGATGCGATCCGCCACGGCCAGTGGACCAACGATCCGGAAGGCATCGGGACGATCCCGGCGCAGTTGCTGAAACGCCGGCTGCCTGACCAGATTGCCGCCGAAGAGCATGCGGTTTCCGATCTTCTCGCGCTCAAGATGCCGGACCAGATCAGCGCGCGTGAAGGGAGCATCCGGACGCACTGTCATCATGAATCCGAACCATGAGCAATCCGTTCGGCAGCCCGTCTGGTCCCAGTGGAAAACCGAATCCGTACCGCCTCCCACCTCCGGAGCCTGCCATGCGGTCGCGTGCGTGGGCAGTACGAATTCAAAGACATTCTCCAGACCTGCGAGGCCGCGCCGCAGCAGTTCCCAGTTCCGCTGGCGCGCCCGGATGAATCCCGGGAGCCGCTTGAGCTGCATCCGTCCAATGGCCGCCTGAATGTCGAGGGGTTTCAGGTTATATCCCAGATGACCGTAAACATACTTGTGATCGTACGCTTCCGGCAGTCCCTCGAACTTCCAGTCGTAGCGCCGACCGCAGGTATTGTCCTGACCGGAAGGACACCAGCAGTCCCGTCCCCAGTCCCGGAAACTCTCTACCACGGACTTCAGCTGTGGCCGCCGCACAATACTGACGGCTCCGCCCTCCCCCATCGTCAGATGATGCGGAGGATAGAAGGACTGGGTTGATAGATCGCCGAATGACCCCGTGTAGGCAGTCAGCATGCCGCCGTCCATGCGGGGCAATGCAGGTGACCCGGATTCCGCATGGCGGCGCGCCAGTTCCACCAGATGCCCAAGGCCAATCGATGATGCCAGATCGACCGGAAGCGTGTAGGTGCAGCCGAGGGCATCGCAGTTGTCCTCGATCAGCCAGAGATTGTGCTCATGGCAGAAAGCCACAACCTGCGCCAGATCAAATGGATTACCCAGCCCATGAGCGACCATCACTGCTTTCGTGCGCGGCGATCGCGCCGCCTCCAGCAGGGCACAATCCATGTTCCCAGTGGCAAGATGCGAATCAATGAAAACCGGTACCGCTCCGACCTGAACAATCGGGGCCACCGTCACCGGAAACCCTGCCGCCACCGTGATGACCTCGTCACCCGCGCGAATGCGGCGGTCCTCGGGAAGGCGATGCGACGTCAGCGCACTCACCGCCAGCAGATTCGCCGAGGATCCCGAATTTGTCAGGATCACATGCCGCACGCTGAGAAACTCCGCGAGTTCCGACTCAAAGGCCTTGCCCTCGGGCCCAAGAGTCAGCCAGAAATCCAGACTCGTGCGGACCGCGGCTTCCACTTCCTCTTCCCCGAAGACACGGGCCGCATAAGGAATGGTTTCGCCCTCCGCATAGGCCGCCCGTGCCTCGTGATCGCCTGGGAGACTGCCAGCATGCACAAGGCGCGCATACTCCCGCGTCAGCCGGAGAATTTCGGATCGAATGGTTTCCGCTGTCATGAAATTGTTGATGGTCCTGCCCACGCCATGCCCCGCTCGGCCGCATCTCCGGCGTACTGCGCAATCTGCAAACGGGTCATTTCACCGGCGTCGGTACCGCCGCGGCACCCGAGGTACCACGCCGCGGTCATCCGCACCGTTTCAGGGAAATCCCAGACGGGTCCCCAGCCCAGCAGGTGCCAGGCCTTCTCGGTGGCGAGATGCAGTTTGGAGGCTTCATGCGGAGCCTTCGGATCCGCCGCCGTTTCCCAGGTTCCTCCCGTATGCGTGAGGAATTCAGTCACGAGAGCTCCGACTGATTGATTCGAGGACACGGAGGGTCCAAAGTTGAAGGGGCCGCAGAGTTCCTGCAGGGGCGCATTTCCCATGGAGGCTCGCCCATGGCGGCCCGCATGAATGGCGGCGGCGAGACGCAGATAGCCGCTGAGTGGCTCGAGCACATGCTGCCACGGCCGTGTCGCATGCGGATTCCTCACCGGCACAGGCTGGCCTGCCGCCACCGCCCTCATCAGATCGGGCACGACACGGTCCGGTGCCCAGTCACCGCCGCCAACGACATTGCCCGCCCGGGCACTCGCCACCTTCAGGGGGCTGCCCTCCGAACCACAGAAGGAATTGCGCCACGCCGCGATGGCCAGCTCCGCAGCTCCCTTGCTCGCGCTGTACGGATCATGTCCCCCCATGCGGTCGCTTTCCCGGTAGGGATGCAGCCACTCGCGGTTCTCATAGCATTTGTCCGTGGTCACCATGACAGCGGTGCAGCCGTGCCCGCTGCGCTTGAGCGCATCCAGCACATGGAGCGATCCCATGACATTCACCGCGAAGGTTTCGACCGGCTGTTCATACGAAAGCCTCACAATCGGCTGAGCGGCCAGATGGAAGACCACTTCGGGGGCGATCTCCCGCACGACCCCGCTCAGCCGTGTCCGGTCGAGAATGTCGGCCCGGTTATCGGAGGCGAGGCGCGGCGCGAGTCCGAGGTCTCCGAACAGCACAGCGTGCGGCAGTGGATCGAGCGCATAGCCATGAACCTCGGCACCAAGACCGAGCAGCCACTCGCACAGCCATGCACCCTTGAATCCGGTGTGCCCGGTCACAAGGACACGGCACCCCCGGAAGATGCCTTGGAAAAGCGGTGCCATCACATTACCCATGCTGCCTCACTTCCGGTTCCCAGATTCTCCATGGTGCCGAACCCTCGTCCCAGAGGCGGTTCAGGTGCTGCGCCTCCTGATAGGTATCCATGGGCTGCCAGAATCCTTCATGCCGAAAGGCATTGATCTGACCGTCAGCGACGAGCTTCTCCATGGGTGCACGCTCCAGCATGACATGCGGATCCGATGGCAGATAATCGAACATGGCGTGCTCGCACACCATGTACCCCCCGTTGATCAGGGTCTTCTCAAACTGCGGCTTTTCCTCGAAGGAGGAAATCGATCCATCCTCTTCGACACGCATGGAGCCGAACCGCCCCGCGGGATGGACCGCCGTGATCGTGCAGATCTTGCCGGCAGCCCGGTGCGAAGCGATGGACGCATTGACATCGATCGAAGCAACCCCGTCGCCGTAGGTCAGCAGAAATGGTTCCCCTTTTGGAATGTAGCGCTGCACCTGCTTCACCCGCCATGCCGTCATCGATTCCTCCCCGGTATCCGCAAGGGTCACCTTCCAGTCGGCCTCATCATGATGGTCATGGAAATGAACTTCGGGTTCATGCCCGAGTTTCAGGGTTACATCGCAGGTGTTCCACAGGTAATTCCTGAAGTAATCCTTGATCATGTCCCCTTTGTAACCAAGGCAGAGCACGAACTCACGGTGCCCGTAATGAGCATACGTCTTCATGATGTGCCAGAGGATCGGCTTGCCTCCAATCGGCACCATTGGCTTCGGACGGAATTCCGTCTCCTCCCGGAGCCGGGTTCCCTTGCCACCACAGAGAATGATTACTTTCATGAGGGTCTGACAGCTTCCGATTGGATCCGCTGCGAATTCCATGCGAGGCGCGGGCGGATCATGCCGATCCATTGACCGGAGTATTCCCGGCGCAT
>CAZSDE010000008.1:0-23380 GCA_964605435.1 uncultured Akkermansia sp. | reverse complement strand
CTGTGCTGCCCCTTCTGTGTGCGTTCATTGCGGCGTGTGCGACTCCGGGCGGTGCGCCTCCGGGATTTGGTGGTGGCGGTCCTGCGGGAGGTCCGGTCAGTGCGGGGCAGATGCTGAGGAACGAGGTCCGGGTGATTCCGAGGATGATTCCGCGGGGGAGTTATGGACGGAAGTATCATCGGTCGATGAATCCCCGGTACATCACCATTCATTCGACCCAGAATTACACTGGAGATGCCTTTGATCATGCCCGCGCGCTTGCGAATGGCAAGCTGCGGGCGCGCAAGCGGCCCGGGGGCAACCGGATTGGGTTCATGACCTGGCATTTCACGGTGCAGGATAACTGTGCGGTGCAGCATCTGCCCACGAACGAGCAGGGGGAGCATGCGGATTTCGATGGTCCGGGCAACAACTACAGCATCGGGATCGAGATGTGCGAGCACCGCGGCAACAACCGGGCTGCCACCATTGAGCGCACCGCCAGACTGGCGGCCGTACTGATGCACCAGCACCGGATTCCCCTGCGGAATGTCGTCCCTCACTATCACTGGCCGCGCCGGGGGTTGAATCCTCCCAACAAGAACTGCCCGCATTTCCTGCTGGAGAATGGCCGTCCCGGAAGGCGCTGGGCGTGGTTCCTGAGCCGGGTGCGGGCTCATTACAACCGGATCCAGGGAGGTCCGGCTCCACGGCTCTAGGAGGCGGGCATGCCGCCGGAAAACTCGATTACTCAAGAAGCAAAACTATGGCTCTACTTGTCACCGGCGGTGCCGGATACATTGGTTCACACACGGTCAGGCTGCTGGCGGAGGCGGGCGAGGAGGTGGTCGTACTTGATTCCATGGAACTGGGGCACCGGAGTGCGGTGGTGTCTCCGGGCGTGCAGTTGGTGCAGGGGGATCTGGGAGATGCGCGGGTGGTGGAAGAAGTTTTCCGTGCGCATGGGATTTCCGCGGTTCTTCATTTTGCGGCGTATGCGCTCGTGGGAGAATCGGTGACCGATCCCCTGAAGTACTACCGGAACAATCTGGCGTCGCCGTTGGTGCTGCTGGAAGCGATGCAGCGGCATGGCTGCCGGCAGTTCGTGTTTTCCTCGACTTGTGCGACCTATGGCAATCCGGTGACCGTGCCCATGGACGAGACGCATCCGCAGGAACCCATCAATCCCTATGGGGCGAGCAAGCTCATGCTGGAGCGGGTGCTGCGGGACTGTGTGGCTGCCTGCGGGATCCAGCATGTGATGCTGCGGTATTTCAATGCGAGCGGCTGTTCTGCGGATGCGCTCATCGGGGAGGATCATGAGCCCGAGACGCATCTGATTCCCCGGGCGCTCATGGCCGTGAAGGGGGAAGTGCCGCCCCTGACGGTGTTTGGAAATGACTATCCGACGCCTGACGGTACCTGCATCCGGGATTACATTCATGTGGAGGATCTGGCGCAGGCGCATGCTGATGCGCTGCGGTATCTGCGGAATGGGGGCATGGCGACCGCCTGCAATCTGGGGACGGGAACCGGTGTCAGCGTGCTGGAAATGCTGCGGCTGATGGAAGCAGTGACTGGGAAGCCGGTGCCGCATGTCTACGGACCGCGGCGGCCGGGAGATCCGCCGGAGTTGGTCGCAGATCCCCGGAAGGCGAAGGCGGTGCTTGGGTGGGAAGCCCGCTGGAAGGATCCCCGGAAGATGGTGGAGGATGCCTGGCGATGGATTTCCGGTCCTCGGGGCGGACGCTACGGCGACTGAGGTGCGCGACCCCTCATTCCGAGAGGGGGACGAAGCGTTGGTCGGGGTCCATGGCCCTGGCGGTGCGGTCTTCCATGTCTGCGGAAGGCCGTGGGCCGATGCGGGCGGCACCCTGACCGCGGAGGCGGAGGGCGGGCAGGCCGAGAGCGTCGAGCGTCTGTGCGGTGGCGGCTTCGTCTGATGGAGCGATGAGGGCGAGGTTGCCCGCCACGCTGTAGTGCCGCGCGGAGGTGGAGGGGGCGAGGGCGCGCTCGATTTCCGGCAGGCGGCTCAGTGTGACGGGGACCTTGAGCAGCGGACCGTCTGGAGACGAGCCGGGCAGGGAGAGGGACTGGAGGCAGTCCCACAGTGCGGCGGCTTCGCTCTCGTCCAGTATCGAGCACCGGGGGCGGCAGGCATCGGCAATGGCGGCGACTCTGCCTGCGAGCGGGGCGGCGTCGCCCATGAAGCGGGCGAGTACAGCGGTTTCCGGGTTGGTGATGATCTCGATGGCTTCGACTTCCCATGGCTGGGAAGCGATGCGGGCAACGAGTGTGGTGGCTTCCTCGATGGAGGGGCAGGGCATCCGGAGGGTGCGGCGGGCCTCCGGGGCGGGGAAGACTTTGAAGGAAAGTTCCGTGAGGATGCCGAGACGGCCGAGGGAGCCGCAGAAGAGTTTAGGGAAATCGAATCCCGCGGCATTCTTGACGACCTTGCCGCCGCCGCGGATGGCCTGGCCTGATCCGTCGATCCAGCGCACCCCGATTACGAAGTCGCGCACCCCGCCGTAGCGGAGCCTGCCGGGGCCGCTCATGGCTGCGGCGACGGTTCCGCCGAGGGTGGCTCCTGCGGCCAGCAGCGGGGGGTCGAAGGGAAGGTACTGGTGGTGCTGTGCGAGGAGACTGGCAACCTCGGCGAGGGTTGTTCCGGCGCGGGCGGTGAAGGTGTATTCCGTGGGTTCGTATTCGACGATGCCGCGGAGCCCGGTTGTGCGGAGCAGGGTGGCTCCGGGGACATTGGCGAGGCCGGACTTCGTTCCGTTGCCGATGGGCAGGACACGGCGATGGGCCCTGACGGCTTCAGCCAGTTCTGATTCGTCGCGGGGTTCGGGGATCATGAATGCTGCTGCATGGTGCGGAGGCCGGGTGAAATCAACCTTTCGATCTTCCGCAGATGCCTGTTATGATGGGATGTCTCCATGAAACGAATTGTGAAATCCTGCTGCTGCTGCCTGCTGGTGATGGTCTCCTTCTGGCTGCCGCCGCCGGCCTGTGGAGAATCGCGTCCGCCGAATATTCTGCTGGTGGTGGCCGACGATCTGGGGTGGTCCGATGTGGGGTGGCATGGAGGATTTGCGAAGACGCCCGTGATGGATCGCCTCGTGCGGGAAGGCGTGGAATTGGATCAGCATTACGTGCAGCCGGTGTGCACGCCGACGCGCACCGCCCTCATGAGCGGGCGGTATCCCGGGCGGTTCGGGCCGCAGGCACTGGCTCCGAGCAATCTGCGCGCCATGCCGCTGGGCACGCTGACGATGGCCTCGTTTCTGAAATCGCATGGCTACCGCACCCATCTGTGCGGGAAGTGGCATCTGGGAGCGCGGCCCGAGTGGATTCCCAACCGCTATGGATTCGACACGAGTTATGGGACGCTTACCGGTGCGGCTGATCCGTGGACGCACAAGTACCGGAAGGGTTCGCCGTACGAGGACACCTGGCACCGGGACGGGACGAAGTTCCGGGAAGAAGGGAATGCCACTGAACTGATTGCGGCGGAAGCGCTGCGGCACATCCGGGCGAAGCAGCCGCAGTGGTTCATCTACGTTCCGTTTCATGCTGTGCACACGCCCGTGGATGCGCCGGAAGAATACCGGAAGCAGTATGCGGGAGTGAAGTTCCATGATGATCCTGCGAAGCAGGATTCGAGGCTCCGCATGGCCGCGATGGTTTCGCAGTTGGATGCCAAGATTGGGCAGATGGTGGCCGCCCTCGACGAAACCGGGCAGCGGGCCAATACCCTCATCATCTTCACGAGCGACAACGGCGGCATCGAGTCGCTGCGGAATGCCTATGCCGGCACGGTGGGCGATTCGCCGCTGAACAGCGAGAACGATCCGCTGCGGGGAGAAAAGGGCGGGCTCCATGAGGGAGGCACGCGGGTTTGTGCGTTCGCGAATTTGCCGGGAGTGCTGGCCCCCCGCAAAGTAAGTGTTCCCATGCATGCGGTCGACTGGCTGCCTACCCTTGCCGACATGATGCACCGCCGTCCCGCGGGGGATCCGCAGTGGGATGGAGTGAGTCAGTGGGCCACGCTCCGCAACGGCACCATCCCGCCGGAACGCAATATCTACATTGCCACCAAAGGAGGGAAGTCGCTGCGCCGGGGTGACTGGAAACTGATCCTCGGCGGCAAGGGCAGGGCCCAGCTCTTCCATCTCGGCCGCGATCCGTACGAGCGCGACGACCTCGCCGAAACGGAGACCGCCAGAGTGGCTGAACTGCGGGCCCTGCTGGAAGCCGAAGCCGCCAGGGACAATCCGGAACTGCCTGCCGATCTCAAGGGAGTGGCGGATTGAGGGTTGCGGTCAGTGCTGAGCCGCCGTGAGGTCGACGGGGCGGTATCCCCCGCGGGAGCGGTAGTAGAAGTAGAGGACGAGGTAGCAGGCGAGCATGACGGCCGGGAGGGCGGCCTGGCGGAGGAAGCTGCCCTTGCGGTGGGTGGCGCGGATTTCCGCGACCCGGGCGGCGTCGGCCTCCGGGAGGGCGGCGACTTTGGCGGCGTCGATGCCGGGTGCGTCACCAAGGTAGGTGGGGGTGGGGTTGCCGGCTACGCGTTCGTAGATACCTGCGGTCTTGAGGTCGCGGGCGACGCTGACGTCCTGGAAGTATCCCATGGCGACGCTGCCGAGGATGCCCATGCCGAGGACGCCGACGGCCGAAACGCCATTGAGGGTGAGAGCACCGCCTTTGGGGAACTGTTCCGAGACCATGCCAAGGGTGGTGGACCAGAGGAAGGTCTTGCCGATTGCGTAGAGGGTGACTGCGGCGAGCACGGCCACGCTTCCCGAGACGGAACCCAGGACGAGCAGTCCGATGACTGCCACGGCGGCGCTCACGACGAGCAGGCCCACCGGGGAGAAGCGGTGGACAATGGGGCCGGCAAAGGCCCGCAGGATCGTCATGAGAAAGGCGCTCCATGCTAGAGCGAGTCCGGCATTCTGTCCGAGTTCGGGTTTGAGCAGGTCCGGGAGCCATGTGTCCGTGCCCAGTTCCGTGGTGGCGAGGAATGGCATGGTCATGAGCACGAGCAGAAAGACCGGATTGCCGATGGATCCGGTGTAGGCTCCGAGGGCGATGCCGATGAGGGCTCCGATGCCCGCGCAGGCCCCGAGGCCGAGGCCGAGATTGAACATCTGGGAGACCCCCATGACCACGAGCCAGCCGGTCAGGAAAAAGCCGAGTCCGCCGACTTCACGCAGCATTTCCCGGTAGGAGACACCAGCGGCCACGCGTTCCTGGACGGGGAATTTCCTCGGCAGAATGAGGAGGCTGTAGACAATCACCGGGATGAAGCAGAGCCCGAAGCGCAGGGTCCAGTCGAGTCCGCCGAAGAGCTTATTGAAGACCACGCCGAGCACGATGCCAGCCGGCCAGCCGGCGTGCAGAATGTTGAGCCATTTGGTTTTGTCGCGCCGGAAGATGGTGGCGACGACCGGGTTGATGAAGGCTTCGACCGTGCCGTTGCCGATGGAAACGATGAAGGTGCCCCAGTAGAGCAGGGTCTTGTCCTTGGCCATGAGCGTCATGGCGATGGCGGCGAGGTGGCAGACGATCGCAAAAATGGCGGCGGTCTTGTATCCGATGCGGTCGATGATGAAGCTGAAGGCGATGATGCTCAGGGCGAAGGGCCACAGGCCGACTCCGAGAATCTCGCCCTTGTCGCTTTCCGACAGATTGAAGCGCGCGGCCAGTTCACCGATGAGATCGCTCCGGATTCCGAAGACGAAGGAAGTGGCCACAAGGGCGATGAAGCAGGCCCAGAAGAGCTTCATGTCGGGTTTTTCGTCGCTCGCGGTCATGGCGGAATGGAAATGGGGAGTTTTGGGGGGATGGCGAAGCGGGATCCATAGCGGTTTCCGCGCGGGAGCGGGAAGCAAAAAATGCAGTCGGCGGTCGCGTGACCGGGGGAAACCGTCTTGCAATGCGGGATCGGGTGTCCATGAACAACCTCCATGAAAATCCTCGTTACGGGCAAAGGCGGGCGCGAGCACGCGCTGGTGACCGCGCTGCATGAGTCGCCAGGGTCGCATCAGCTCTTCAGCTGGCCGGGCAGTGATGCGATTGCCGGGTTGGCTGAGCGGGCTCCGGCAGCAGACGTGCCGGAACTGGTGGCATGGATGCAGCGCGAGGGCATTGACCTCTGTGTGGCGGGTGATGAGAGCCTGCTGGTGACGGGCGAGGGACTCGCGAATCTCTGCCGTGCCGCTGGCATTCCCTGCTGGGGACCACCGAAGGAGAGTGCGCAACTGGAGGCCAGCAAGGAATTCGCCAAGCATTTTCTGGTGCGGCACGGCATTCCGACGGCAGCTTTCGGCACGGCCGCTACCCTCGAGGAAGCGCGTGCGGCCGTGACCTCTCTGCCGGTCGTGCTGAAGTTCGACGGATTGGCGGCGGGCAAGGGGGTGGCCGTATGCACGACGGCTGAGATGGTGGATGAATTCCTTGAGATTGTCTTTGTGAAGCGGCAGTTCGGGCCGGGCCGGCTGGTGATCGAGGAATGCCTGACGGGACCCGAACTGAGTGTCTTCTGCAGCATTGTGGACGGAGCCTGGCATCTGCTGACGCCGGCGCGCGATTACAAGCGGATCCGGGATCGCGACGAGGGGCCCAATACGGGCGGTATGGGAGCGGTGGCGAGCCGTGATCTGGTCAGTGCCGCTACGCTCGCCGAGATCAGTGAAAAGATCATCCGCCCGACCGTGGAAGGCCTGCAGCGCGATGGGCTGCCGTACCGTGGATTTCTCTATTTCGGGCTGATGCTGACCCCGGATGGGCCGAAGGTCATCGAGTACAACTGCCGGTTCGGCGATCCCGAGTGCGAAGCGGTCATGCCGTTGTTCGGGGGCGACTTTGCCCGGTATCTTTTCGAGGCTGCGAGCGGTCGGCTGCAGCCGGAACTTCTTGAATTCCGGGACGGCTGGAGTGTTTGTCTGATCCTTGCCAGTGCCGGCTATCCGGAGAGCAGCCGGAGCGGCGATGCCATCCGGGGCCTTGATGAAGTCAGCGGCATCCGCGTCTATCACTGCGGAACCCGCCGGAATGCCGACGGTGTTTTCGAGACCAGCGGGGGACGGGTGCTCGCGCTGGTGGCTCAGGCAGCCAGCCGGACCGAGGCGCGTGATCACGTCTATGCGGAGGCGACGAAAATCGCATTCGACGGACGGCAGAACCGGACCGACATTGCCACTATGCACTTTGAAACCCCCGAGGGCGGTGCCGCCTGATTCCCGAGCCATGGAAAATGCCGGACAGCAGCTGCTGGGAGCGCGCGAGCTGGATACCAAGATCCATCGGCTCGCGTTTGAGATTCTGGAGAATCATCCTCGCAGCGAGTTCGCGCTTGTGGGGATTCACCGGCGCGGGGTTCCGCTGGCCCGCCGCATTGCGCGAGTCCTCGAGAACGAGCGGCCCGGCATTCCTGTCGGCATGCTCGATATCACCTTGTATCACGATGATCCGCGGAGTGTGGACGTGAGCGAAGCCATGGCGGCGACCGACATTCCGTTTTCGCCGGCGGGACGGCATGTGATTCTGGTCGACGACGTTCTTTATACCGGGAGGACGATCCGTGCGGCCATTGATGCGATCCTTGATCTCGGGCGTCCGTCCCGGATTGAACTCGCGGTGCTGGTGGACCGTGGGCACCGGGAACTGCCGATTCAGCCCGACTACTGCGGGCTGCTGCGGCCGACTGGTCCGAGCGAGTATCTGCGGGTCAGGCTGCGGGAACAGGATGGACAGGATGGACTGTATGTGATTCCGAGCAAGGATTACGCCCCATGAACCGCCGCAAAGACTTCCTCGACATCGAGAGCCTCAGCCGGGAGGAAATCGAGCACCTGCTGGCTGGTGCCCGTCCCTTCAAGGATCTGCTGCGGCAGAGCGTCCGGAAAGTTCCGCCGTTGCGGGGGCGGCATGTGCTCACGCTTTTCTACGAACCGAGTACGCGCACCCGTTCGTCCTTCGAGATCGCCGCCAAGCGGCTCAGTGCCGATGTGACGAATTTCACGGTGTCGACGAGCAGTGTGGTGAAGGGGGAATCGATCATCGACACGATCGATACCCTTCAGGCGATGCAGGTGGATTACATCGTGGTGCGTCACAGTTCATCGGGAGTGCCGAATCTGATTGCGCGGCACACGGCGGCGAGTGTCATCAATGCGGGGGACGGGCACCATGCGCATCCGACGCAGGGTCTGCTGGATGCCTACACGATGCAGGAAGCGCTGGGGCCGGATCTGGCGGGTCGGCGGGTCGTGATCATTGGTGACATTCTGCACAGCCGGGTCGCGCGGAGCACGAGTACGATCCTGCACAAGCTGGGGGCGGAAGTTGCCTTCTTCGGGCCGGGCACGCTCATTCCGGAGGATCGGCGGCCGGGCATTCCGGCGCTGCGGACCTTCGAGGAAGTGTTCCAGTGGGAACCGGACATTGTCTACCTGCTGAGGATCCAGCTGGAGCGGCAGAAGGATCAGTTCTTTCCGAGTCTGCACGAATACCACCGGCTCTATGGGGTCACGGATGAACGGCTCGCGGAGATCCGCCGCCGTGGGCTGCCGATCATGCATCCGGGGCCGGTGAACCGCGGTGTGGAACTGGTGGACGGTGTCATGACCTACGAGAAGTGCCTGATCAATCAGCAGGTGGAGAATGGGATTGCCTGCCGCATGGCCGTGCTGCACTGGCTGCAGCCGCAGACGGCGATGCGGGCCATCGACTGATGGCTGCGTGAGGCTTGGGCGCGCATTCATTCGCCCGGGCGAGGACGCGGCGGGCGTCCCGCGGGACGGTATTCGTCGGGTGACAGGGCACCGTCGCCATTGCGGTCGAGGGTGCGCAGCGAGGCTGCGGCCTTGTCGAGCTCTTCTGGGCTCAGGGTGCCATCGTGGTCCGTGTCGAGGGCTGTGATGATGGGAGGAGGGCCGGGAAAGCCGGGCGGTCCGTCCGGCGGTGAGCCGCCATCGTCCGGGGGTGGGCCGCCGCCTGGTTCCTCGAGAATGCCACGGGGAGCGCCGCCGGGCCGCGCCCCGCGGCGTGCTCCGGGTCCAGCGGGAGGCGGGCCGCCTTTCCCGAAGCTCGGATCCGGCTGGCCGCGCCATTTGCGGGGAAGAAACGGGAAATGGTCCGTGATGCAGTAGTAGTAAGTCCCCTTGGGGAATTCCGGGGTGACGCCCGTGCGGCCATTGCATTCGTCGAGGTCGCCGCTGCCGTCGGCGAATTCGAAATCCTGGGTGAAACGGCCATCGAACTGGCCGCCGGGTCCGTCTTCGCCGCCGGGGCGGTTCCCTTTGCGCAGCTGGTAGCTTGAACGCATCGCGCGCAGCGGACTGGCGGAATCGTCTGCCTTTGCATGTGCCCTTGATGTGTACAGCGGGAATCCGTCCGCGGCCCAGCCGACGAGGAGCATGTGCTGCTGGTCGCCGCCGAGCTTCGCGACCATGCCCTTTGGCAGAGCGTGATAGTGATAGGCCCCGGTGGGCTGGACGTGGGCATTGTGTTCGTCGAGACCGAGGTTCAGAAAACCGGTGGCGGCTTCGTAGCGCCAGCCCGACTGCGGGTCATTGTTCCATGTCTCTCCGGTGCCCGGTTCGAAGGGGACGCCATTGAGAGCCACACCCCACCACCAGCCGCCGCGGAAGACGGGAGATTCCGCGGCTTGCGGGCTGAGGGTGATCCGGAATTCGTGCTTCTGCGGACTGATGCGGTTCGGGTTGCCGCGGCGCGGAAACTCCCCTGGTGAGTGGTCTGGCCAGCCATTCGAGGTGATGAAGCGGAAGCCGTCAGCGGTGCGCTGGGCGACTTCATTCCGGATTCCAGGGTCGGTGACCCATGTGATTTCGGTGGCCGCGGCGAGTTCCGCGAGGATGGCAGCCGCCGGTCCGCCGTCGTGTCCCGGATGAGCCATGAGGTTTGGAACCAGGAGGAGATGGGTTGCGATTCCGGTGATGGTGGGGGCCAGTGGGGAAAAGATGGGGAGGGAGGCTCTCATGGCAGGAAGTTGTCCGGGGGGAATCTGGCTGAAGCCGCTGGGCCTGCCAAGCATGCGGGGATGAAACGTGGGTTTGGCGGGACCAACCCCGCCATCTCTGCGTCGGAAGAGCCCGCTTGCCCGTTGGTTCCGGCTGGCGGAGAAGCCGGAACCGTGGCGGATTCCCTTTCCGAGATTCTAAAGAAGGTGCGCAAGATCGAACTGATCACGCGGGGAATTGTGCGTGCGGCTGTCGGCGGCGAATACCATTCCGTCTTCAAGGGCCAGGGGATCGATTTCGATGATTTCCGCGAGTATCAGCCCGGCGATGAAGTGCGGAGCATCGACTGGAATGTGACCGCGCGGATGGGCATGCCCTTCATCAAGAAGTTTGTGGAGGAACGGGAACTCACGGTGTTTCTCGCCGTCGACATCAGTGCCTCCAAGAACTTCGGCGGCGTCGATGTCTCCAAGCGGGAACTGGCCGCGGAAATCGCCGCGCTCTTCGCCTTCAGCGCCTCGCAGAATCAGGACAAGGTCGGCCTCCTCCTGTTCACGGACGAGGCAGAACTGTATCTCGCCCCGCGCAAGGGAAGTACCCATTGTCTGCGCATCATCCGGGAAATCCTGCACGCGCAGCCCCGGGGCCGCGGCACCGACATTGGGGCCGCCCTCGACAAGCTCACCAGCCATCTGCCCCGACGCAGCCTCGTCATCATCCTCAGCGACTTCATTGCGCCGGATTTTTCGCGTCAGCTTGGTGTGGCAGCGGTGCGTCATGATGTGGTCGCCGTGCAGATCTCGGACCCGGCCGAGGATGAACTTCCGGAGGCAGGCTGGGTGCGGCTGATGGATCCGGAGACGGGGGAACTGATGGATGTGAATACCAGTTCCCGGCGGGTCCGGGAACAGTACCAGCAGGCGCGGAGCGCATGGCAGGCCTCGCTCGATCAGACGCTCAAGGCAGCGGCGGTCGACCGCATCGACGTGCGCACCGGCACCAATTACCAGCCCGCCCTCCACGCCTTCTTCAAGCGTCGGGCGGCCCGGCGCTGAGGGCCAGACGCGTACTCTGTTCTGTCTGCCGACAAGGCTTGGCAATAAGACCGTGGAATGCTATGCTGAGTTACTTATGAAAAAGAAGCTCGCCTCCGGAGGAGTCCCCAACGAACGCACCCAGATCCGCGAAACTACCAAGCGCGTCATGCCATCCCGGCAGTCGGCCAAGCCGGTGGAACGTTCGCGTCAGCCCCGTCAGCCCAAGACCGGCGGCACCGGCGGTCACGGCAAGAAGAGCTGATCCGGTTTTGTTTCCGGTCTCAATCCCCTGAACGCAGAACGGCGTCCTGGCACAAACCAGGACGCCGTTCCTTTGTGATGGGAACGGGTTTACTTCACGATCGATCCACTGGTGACGGTATTGCGGGAGGGATCGTAGACGAGGCCGGTGCCGCTCAGACCCGTCACGGTGAAGGTGAAGGTGCCGACGGCGCTGGCGGCAACATTAGCGCTGCTGAGCGTCACGGTTCCGCTGGACCCGGTAGTGCCCGTGGACGTTCCCGTGGTGAGTCCCGACCAGACTCCGGTGACGACCACGCCTGGTTTCAGATTGCCGGCAGCATCTCGCACGGTGACGGTAGCCCGCGCCGAGGTTCGGCGGTTGGAGACATTCTTCGTCATGCTGATGCCGCTGACGTAGACCACCGAAGATGGCGGCACCACTGTGATGGTGACAGAGGCCGAACCCGACAGGCCGGTGGCGTCCGTGACCACGAGTGAGGCGGTGTACGTTCCTGCATTCGTGTAGACGTAAGTAGGATTGATTTCCGTGGAACTGCCACCGTCGCCGAAGTCCCAATCGAAGCTGAGTGCGGATCCTTCGGGATCGGAGGAACCGGAACCGTTGAAGGAGACGGTCAGGGGACCAGCGCCTCTGATGGGGCCGCTGGGGGAGATGGCGGCCACGGGTGGCAGGCCCGCGGGAGCGGGAACCGATCCGGTCAGGATGAATTGTCCGAGGCTGCCGTAATCCGTGTAGCCTGTGATTCCCGTGCCGGTGCCGGCACCGTCGACCGCGATGTAGTAGGTACCTCCGGTCACGGTGGCGCTGAGCGTCGCGCCAAGGGTCGAGGGATTGGCGGAGGCTACCAGATTGCCTGCACCGTTGTAGAGGGCGAGGGAGATGTCGAGATTGGCATCAGGCGCAGCGTTGCCTGCATTCAGACTGATGGTGCCGGCCCCGGCATTGATGCGGTACAGATCGGCGTCGCTTTGGCTGTCGATGATGCCGGTGACGTCGATGACCGTGCCGCTGAGGGGAACGGCGGTGAGGATGTCGCTGCCTGCGAGGTCGGCGCTTCTTGGAATGTGGCCATTGATCTTGGCGGCATCGTCTTCCGTATTGTTGGCATTCGTGTACTCGCCGCGGCTGAACTGGGTGACTGGTTTGTAGTAGCCGACGCCCATGATGGGAGCCCAGTTGTCGTGTCCCTGATAATAGGCGGAGCCGTTGAGAACGCCGTCATGGGCGAGGGAAACCGTGTGGCCGGCCTCGTGGCTGACCGCTTCGGCAACGTATTTGGGGAAGCCATTGCCGAGTTGGGCGGGAAACACGAACGCCGGCGTATCGCTGTTCCAGCTGAATGAGTTCAGATAGGCGACGCCGCCGGCTCCGGCTCCATACCAATCGTAGCTGCTGCCACCGATGACCATCCGGACGCCGTAGGCCGTGTCGCTGCTGGTGCTTTTCCGGAGGGATTCCAGCGGCGGTTCCTCAGTGGTGACGTCGACGGCCCATGGGGCGAAATCCTCACTGACGCGCTTCCAGATTTCCTGGATATTCGCCAGTTCGGCATCGCTGAAGCCGGCCGGGTTTCCGTCGGTATCGTAGGCTGGAGAAGTGAAGGTGGCACCGCTTTTCCAGCTCGTGCCGGAGGTCGTATGCCCATTGAAATCAAGGTACAGAACGCGGGACGTTCCCGGCTTGCTGTGGAGCACGAAGGTCCGCTCCTTCGGGTAGCTGAGCAGGGCTTCCGTGGCGGCCTTCTGTGCGGTGGGCGCTTGTGCGACCGAGCCTTCGCAGACGTAGAGGAGTTTGCCGCTGACATCGACGGCGAGATCGCGGTCCGTCAGGCAGAGCTTGCCGAGTTCCTGTTCCGTCATGCGGTACTGCCGGGCCACCTCGGGAAGATTTCTCCCAAGCGCTCCCAGAATCGCGCTGCCGCGGGCGGCTTTCGCCAGTTTGAGCCCGGGAAAATACGGCTCCGACGGCAGTTCCTGCGCTGCGGATGGGGATGATAGAGACACGGTAGCCAGCAGGAGACAGAGGAATGGGACGGGATGCTTCATGGGGTGTATCGAACGTGGGTTCAGGTACCGCGAGCTTATGCGTTCCCGCGCATACCCGCAAGGAAATGCGGATACGCAAACTAGAGGGGGCAAAGCCTTGTGGAAATCGTCCTGAAGCGGGCCGCGGGGGTGCGGGGTCAGGCGGTACGGGCGCGTTCGCCTTCCTCGATGAGTTTCCAGAAGCTGCGGCTGCGGGAGAGGATTTCGTCTTCCTGGCCGGCGACTTTGCGTCCGTTGCGGAAGAGAAAATCCTCGAGGGAATTGCGGTGGAGGACGCGATGAACCCTGACGCCGTTGTCGACGACTTCGAAGTAGATGCGGTAGCTTCCGGCGCGGTAGCGGTAGAGGGATTTGCCGCCGTGGCGGATGATGCCGAAGCGTTCGCCGTCCGGGTTTTTGAGGTCTTCCGGGGTGACCTTGAATTCGGTGAGCAGTTCCAGTTGGAGGAGGGTGCCGAGCTGACTGATTTCGGCGGCACTGATTTCGTTGAAGATGACCTGGAACATGGACGGGGGGAAGGATCAGGCTTCGATGCGGCGGGTGGGCGCGCGTTCGCTGGAGGGATCGCGGTCTTCGGTATCGAGAGTGCTGCGGTCGCTGAGGTGGTGGGCGAGGCGTTCGCGGAAGAGGGCGAGGGGCAGGGCCTGTTCGATTTCGCCCTGAACGCAGAGGGAAATGGTGCCGGTTTCCTCGGAGACGACTACGGCGATGGCGTCGGTTTGTTCCGTGATGCCGATGCCGGCGCGGTGCCGGAGGCCGATGCTGCGGTCGTTGAGTTCGCGCTGGCTGACTGGGAACACGCATCCGGCCGCGGCGATGCGGCCCTGGCGCAGGACCATGCCGCCGTCGTGGAGGGCGGTTTTCGGGTGGAAGATGGTGAGGACGAGTTCCGGGGTGAATTTGCTGTCCATTTCGACGCCGGTTTCGACGAATTGGTCGAGGTCCATGCCGCGTTCGAAGGCGAGCAGGGCACCGCAGCGTTTGGCGGCCAGCTGGCTGGCGGCTTCTGTGACGGCTTCGACGAGGGCGAGGTTTTCGCGGGACGTGGAGAAGAAGCGGGTGCTTCCGAGCATGACGAAGGCGCGGCGGACTTCCGGCTGGAAGACGACGACGAGGACGAGTCCTGCGAAGAGGGCGATGCTCCGGATGAGTTCCATCTGGAGCAGGTGGGCGGCGATCAGCAGGGTGAGGACGAGGACCGTGATCTGGGCAAGGACGCGCGATGCTGGTGCTTCGCGGAGGAACCTCCAGAGCAGCAGCAGGACGCCACCCATGAGGAGAGCCTCGAGGATGGTGCGCCAGTTTGCTGTCAGGAAGGAATGCATGGGCCGATCGGGAGGGACCGTAAGGCAGAACCGCGCCGATGCCAGTGGCAACATCGGGCAGAGGGCTGGAAAATGAAGGATTCCGGCCTCTTTTCTACGCTCCGGGTGCTGTGTTTACGCGGCAATCCGCACAATTTCGCTTTCCGCGGGCGTCAGAACCAGGTTCAATGCCCGGAAACTCCACTGCTACTCCAAAGCCATGCCATCTTCTCTGCGACGCCATTTTCTGACAACTTCCCTGACTGCGGCCACGGCGGCTGCCATGAGCGGCCCCGGTACGGCGGCTGCCGAAGAGAAGTCGCCTTCCTCCATTGTCCTGCCGAAGTCATCGCGCGGGATTCTGCTTTCCTGCAAGCTCGGGATGATTGCGCGCGAGGCCGGCGGCAAGCAGCTGAAGATTGCCGAGCGACTCCAGTTAGCTGCCGAGGCGGGCTTTGATGGTGTCGACTTCGATGAGGCGGGCGGCTTCACTCCCGAGCAGGTACGCGAGGCCGTGAGGGAGTCGGGTGTTTTCGTGCACAATGCGATCAATCACGAGCACTGGGGCACGCGGCTGACCGATGCGAAGCAGGAAGTGCGGGACAAGGCGAGGGCAAATCTGGATCACTGTCTGCGGTGTTCCCATGCGGGAGGCGGCAGCGGCATTCTCATCGTGGTCGGCAAGGGCAGCGACGGGCCCGCCGAGGAAATTGAAGAACGGGCGCGTCTTGAGATTCAGAAGTCCATCCCGCTGGCGGCCTCGCTGGGGCAGCGCATCCTTTTCGAGAACGTCTGGAATCAGATGATGTACGACCACGACAAGGCCCCGGAGCAGAGTGCCGAGCGTCACGTGAAGTTCATCGACAGCTTCCAGAGCCCGTGGGTGGGTCAGTATTATGATATCGGCAACCACTGGAAGTACGGTCAGCCGGGAGAATGGATCCGTGCCTTCGGGCCACGGGCGGTGAAGTTCGACGTCAAGGGCTTCAGCCGGGCGAAGAATTCCTTCACGGAGATCACGGGTGAAGACGACGACCTTCCGTGGGCTGACGTCCGCAAGGCCATTGCGGAGACGAAGTGGACTGGCTGGGCCACGGCGGAAGTGGGCGGCGGTGGCGTCGACCGACTCCGCAAAGTCCGTGAACAGATGGAGAAAGCCTTCGGGCTGTGATGCCACCCGGAGGGTTGGACCTGCCATTCCGCTTGTGAATTGGGATTGCAGAGTCGACTCTCGTGTCCCTGTGGCTGGAGATCTGGCGTCCTGTGCCGTCTGGCCGTGAAATTCTTTCTCTGCTTTCCATCCATGTCCCGCTCCCTCTTCTTTCTCGTCCTCGCCGTCTGCGCACCACTGCTGAACAGCTGTGAAACGGCTGCACGGCCGTCCTCGAGCAAACTGAGCGCTCGCGAAACCCACGCATGGGGCACGCGGGAGGAAGTGGAAACCTGGGAACGTGACCGGACCAATTATTTCGTGACGCCGCAGGCCCGGTGAACCTGAGGATCGAGGGTCTGTCCAAGGGATTTGGCCCGCGCCGGGTGCTTGATGGGGTCAGTCTGACCATACCTGCTGGAGCCGTCACGGCGGTTCTCGGCATGAACGGCGCCGGGAAGACGACCCTGCTGCGCTGTCTTTCGGGGCTTTCTTCCGGGGACAGTGGCGGAGTGTTCATGGATGGAGAGGAACTGCGGATGGGAAGGCTGGATCTGCGGAGGCGGCTCATGTTTCTGCCGGATTTTCCGCCGGTCTTCCCCGGGGCGGATGTGCTGGAGAATGTGGCGGCGCATCTGCGGTTCTGGGAAGCGGATCGCCCGGGGGTGGAAGTCCGGGTGGCGGGATGGCTGGAAGCACTGGGCATGCTGCCGGAGGCTGGCCGGTCCGTGCAGGGTCTTTCGCGCGGACAAGGCTACAAGGCGGCGCTGCTGGCCCTGCTGGCGGTCGATCCCGAACTGTGGATTCTCGATGAACCCATGGCGTCGGGCATGGATCCGCGGGGCCTTGCGGTGTTCCGCAGGGAAGCGGCGGCCGCTGCGGCGCGCGGGGCCTCGGTTGTCTACAGCACGCAGATTCCCGAACTGGCATCGGCCTTTGCGGACACTGTCCTGCTCATTGCCGGCGGAAAGGTCAGAATGCTCGATCCCGAGCGGGACTTCGGGCGGGACCCGGCGCGGCTTGAAGCGATCATCCTTTCCGGGGAGGCCTGAATGCGGACGCGGTTCTGGTCAGTGGAGACGGCCGGGCGGCTGCGCCATGCGGCTGATGCCGGGCGGACGTGGTCGGTCTGGCCGACTGGTGCAATCTGGGCCCTGCTGTCCGTGATCTTCACGCTGATGGTGGTCTACAATGGCCCGGCGCTCGCGTCGCGCAGGGCCTCCCTCGAAGCCTGTGCGGGCATGACATCTCTGCTCTGGATGGCGTCTTCGTTCGCGCTGGCTGGGGCCCTGAAGCAGCGGCTCCGCGAGCTGCCGGATTTGCCGCTGGCTCTGCTGATGGCACCGGTGGAACCAGAGTTTCTCGGCCGTTACGCACGGGAATCCCGGCTCCGGGGATTCGTGATCACCATGCTTGCGTTCCTCGCGGTGGCACTGGGGATTGTGCTTGTTCATGGTGCGGCAGCGGCTCGCCTTGGCTGGCCATGGCGCGCGGGCTTCACGATTCCCGCCGCTCTTGGTCTGTGGCTGCAGGTCGTGCTCCTTGCGGCGGTGCTGCTTCGGCTGCGGCCGGGATTCTCCCGCATGGCCCGTCTTGTGCCCCTGAGAATTCGCGGGGCGCTCGCGGGATTGCTGACGCTCGTGCTGATCCTTCTCGTGGCGGCTCCGCTCTGCTGGGAATCTGCCTTCGGAAGAAGCTGGGTGCAGCCCATCGGCCGGGAACTGCATCGCTGGCTGCCCGGCGGGGCCCTGCTGAGCTGGCCCGCCGAGGCACCTGCGCTCCCGTGGGGATCACTCCTGTGGCTGGCGTTGCTTGGTTGGGCGGCCCATCCTGTCGTCCGCTGTACCATCGCCACTCTGCGTGCAATTCCCTCCGTGCCTGCGTGGGATGAGTCGCTCTGGAACGAGAACCCTCACGGCAGTGCATGGGATGAATGGTGGGACGATGAAACGGAAGAAGCCGGTCGCGAAGCGGGCCAGTCCGACAGCGCCGGGGCATCATCGGAAGGTGCGTGGACGACCGCCATGGCAGCAGCCGTCCTGCGGGAAAGGATCGCGCAGGATGCCGGAAGGCAGCAGGATCAATCCCGGCCATGGGCACGGGACCGGCTGCGGCTGGACCACCGGAGCCGCATCATGGTTTTTGCGCCTGTGCTGCTGCTGCTGCTCGCCGGGCATCCCTTCGCCGAACTGGCGGCGTGGATCTGGCTCGGTGTCCATCTCTGGGAGATTCTCCCGGCGGCCGAACTGCATCTATGCTTCACCGAACATCCCGTTCTTCTGAGCGCAGGCCGACCCAGCTCGCACGGCTGGGTTCCGGTCGGTCCCGAACCTGTGTGGCGCTGCTGGACAAGGTCCTGTGCCGCTGCCGTCCTGCGGTCGGTGCCCGCTGCCTTTACTGCCGCCGGGGCCGTGGGGCTGACGGCTGTGATCTGCCGGTGGCTCACGAGGGCATGGCCATGGAC
This sequence comes from uncultured Akkermansia sp., assembly GCA_964605435.1. Classification (GTDB taxonomy): domain Bacteria; phylum Verrucomicrobiota; class Verrucomicrobiia; order Verrucomicrobiales; family V1-33; genus V1-33. The sequence goes on along the minus strand of CAZSDE010000008.1, from coordinate 5,147 downwards.
CGGGGATTATGCCGCATGGAAGGCTCCCGCGGCGTGGGCCTTTGCATGGGCCACTGCAGTCCTTCCGCTGCTGCGGCCTGCGTGGGATTGGACGACGGCTCCCCGCCACTTCGCCGACATCCTCGTGCCAGCCGACCTCCTCATTCCCGACTGGCGGCTGTTCCGCTGGCTCGCGACCGTCTGCGCTGTGCTCGCGGGAATCTGCGGGGCTGCTGCGGTCCTGCTGATTGCCCTTGGGCCGCTCGCCGCTTCATGGGGCATCATGCCCGTGCCCCTGAGAAGTTCGCTCGCCGCCCTCGGCGGATGGCTCGGAGTCTGTCTCGCCCTGCGGACCGCCGCCCTGCTGATCTTCCGTCATTGCTGGTCCCGTGGCCGCCGGCAATGACTCCATCCGGAGGATTCCTCCATATTCGTGCGCAATTTCGGGGCTTGCCGCGGCTGAACCTCTCCCCGAAACTCGCCGCCCTATGAGTCAGGAATTCTTCCCGAAAATCAGCAAGATCGCCTACGAAGGACCGAAGGCCAAGAAGGCCCTCGCCTTCCGTCATTACAACGCCGACGAAAAAGTAGGCAAGAAGACCATGAAGGAGCATCTGCGCTTCGCGGTCGCCTACTGGCATGCCATGAAGAACTCGCTGGCCGACCCGTTCGGTGCAGGCACTGCCATCCGCCCATGGGATGACGGCAGCCGCACGGTCGAAAACGCCAAGCGCGTCGCCGATGCCTGCTTCGAATTCATGGGCAAGCTCGGTGTCGAATTCTACTGCTTCCACGACCGCGACGTCGCCCCGGAAATGCCGACGCTGGCCGAGAGCAACGCGGCTCTCGATTCCGTGGCCGACCACCTCCTCAAGCTCCAGAAGAAGACCGGCATCAAGCTGCTCTGGGGCACCGCCTGCCTCTTCGCGCATCCCCGCTACTGCCAGGGAGCAGCCACGTCACCCAATGCCGACGTCTTTGCCTACGCAGCCGCTCAGGTCAAGAAGGCCATGGATGTCACCAAGAAGCTCGGCGGCACCGGCTACACCTTCTGGGGTGGCCGGGAAGGCTACGCTACCCTCCTCAATACAAACCTGAAGCGCGAAATGGATCACCTCGCCGCGCTCCTCCACATGGCCGTCGACTACAAGAAGAAGATCGGCTTCAAAGGCCAGTTCTACATCGAACCAAAGCCGCGGGAACCATCCACCCACCAGTACGACAGCGATGCGGCCGCCTGCCTCAACTTCCTGCGGGAATACGGTCTGCTCGATCACTTCAAGCTGAACATCGAGACGAATCATGCGACCCTTGCCGGACACACCGTGCAGCACGAACTCGCCGTCTCGGCCGCCGCCGGAGCACTCGGCAGCATCGATGCCAATGCCGGCGACGAACTGATCGGCTGGGACACGGACCAGTTCCCGGTGAACATCTACATGACCACCCACATCATGATCCAGGTCCTCAAGATGGGAGGCTTCAAAACCGGTGGCCTGAACTTCGATGCCAAGGTGCGCCGCGAAAGCTTCGAACCCGAAGACCTCTTTCACGCACACATCGGCGGCATGGACGCCTTCGCACGCGGCCTCAAGATCGCTCACCGCCTGCTCGAAAGCGGTGACATCGAGGACTTCGTGAAAGCCCGCTACAGCAGCTTCGACAGTGGCATCGGCAAGAAGATCGAACAGCGGAAAACCAGCTTCGACGAACTCGAAGCCCACGTGCTCGGCCTCCGCAAGGAACCCATGGTCGCCAGCGGACGTCAGGAAATGCTCGAGAACGTCCTCAACGACTTCATCAGCTGAACCGCCACCGCCTTCAGGGAACCGGCAGCCGTCAGGTGCGGCTGCCGGTTTTTTTCTGCTCGAGGGCAGCGTCCCGGCGGCCTGTCCGGCAGGCCTCGCTGCAGTAGCGGACGTTTTCCCAGTCGCGGGCCCACTTGCGGCGCCACGCAAAGGGACGGCCGCAGGCCGCGCAGGTCTTGCGGGGAAGGTTTTCCTTTCTGACTCCGTTCATGACTGGCTCAGGGCAGGCGGCCAAAATGTTTCTGGACGAATCGGGTGGCCTTATTCCAGAACGGGAAGAATCCAGCGGTGGCCATCGCGTTCATCTGCTGATCCCAGGGACGCCGGCAGAGGAGGAGGCCGATGCCATGGGACGCGAGGGCTGCGCGGATGGCAGGAACCGCATCATGGACCGGTCCGATGCCCGGTGCCATCGCGGCGACGGTCTGCAACCGGTGCGCGAGGGCCCACGAGGCGATGGCTTTGGCGGTCGCCTCGGCATTGGCGATGACGGAAGGACATTCGAAATGGCATGCGGCGCGGCCCACGGCATCGCTCAGCGCGGTCTCGATGGCGGCAGAGCGCAGTCCGCTCAATCCATAGGCGGCGAAGGCCGCAGGGCAGAGGAAAGCGGCCACCGACACCGGATGGCACGATGCCAGCGGACTGTCTTCGATGAGCCCATCGTCGGCGTGCAGCCAGATCCCGAGCCGCCCGGCAGGCTGGAGAAGTTCCGTGGGAAAGTCCTCCGGCTCGATGGGGGCAATCGCAGAATCATCGCCCAGTTCCGCGGCAGCAGCCACGGAGTCGTCGATCCGCTCGATCCCGCGGGAATCTGCCAGCAGTGCGGGGGCTGCGTATTTCTCCACATTGCTGCGGCGCACCAGATAGGATTTTCCTGCGGTCTGACGGCCGGCCACCCAGCGCCATGAAAGTGTATTGCTGGCGGGATCAGCATCAAGCAGGTGGCGGAAGAAGAAGGCAGCGCCGAGTTCCCAGGGAAGTCTCTCGGTGTGAATCCAGAAGGCCGCCCACCACATGCGGGCGTGATTGTGGAGGTAGCCAGTGGCGCGGAGTTCGCGGGCGAAGTGGTCCATTACGGCAACGCCGCTGCGGCCTTCCGCCACGGCAGTGGCCCGATCGAGGACTTCCTCCGGCAGCGTGGATTCCAGATGCCGGACCCGTCTCCGCCAATCCGTCCAAATCCGTGGACGCTGCCGCAGCCAGGCCCGCCAGTAGCTTCGCCAGCAGACTTCCTGCAGCCATTTCCCGGCGGACTCAAAGGAATGCGTCTCCAGTGTCTCCCGGACCATTTCCTCCGGAGAGATCAGGCCGAAGCGGAAGGCGGTGGATAGGCGGGAGACATGATCGTGGCGCTCGCCCACATGATTCCGCATGGCCGCATAGCGGGGAATGGCGGGCAGAAACTGGCGCCAGCGGGCAAGGGCATCGTTCCGGGTGAGCGGGAAATCAGGGGAATGCACCCCACAGGAACGCCTGCCATCCATGGCGTGGCCGCACGACATCGCTATGGCGACGCGGCGGGTTTGGTGATAAAAAAGGCAATGCGGCTGAGATTGAAGTCATGCTGGGGCCGGAATGGCCTGCTGCGCTTCCTGCTGGCGCTAGGCATGGCGGGCGTGCTGCTCAGCTGCCGGGTTCCTTCCGTTGGCCCGCACCACGGGGACAAGGTGCCACCCAATGCTTCCGTTCTCGCGCTGGAAGGAACGGACGGCACCCTTGTGCTGCGGTTTCTCCGCGGGGGTCGGGACAGTTATGCGACGGCGCAGCTTCCCCACACCAGCGGGGAACAGCTCGCCGTTCTGGAGCGCGGCCCGGAAGCAAAGGCCGCATGGCAGGCCGCCCGCCAGCGCAAAGCCAGGCCGCTGCGGGTGTATCCACCGGAGGTGTGGCAGGGCATCCGGGCAGACCTTGCAGCACGGCTCGCTCCGCAGGGAAGTGGCCGCGGGATCCTTGTCACGGCCGGCGGGCGCGAACTGCTCGCCGCCCGGGATCCCATGGGAATCCCGGGATTCTTCGCGCCGGGACAGTTCCCCCAGGGGGTCGTGATTTCCGGTCACCGCACCATGGAGCAACTGCTGCCGCTGGCTCTCGATGCCATGATGGATTCCGGACACACGCCTGGCAATGGCACACCCTTCGTTCTCGCCACCGGATCCCACCCGGGCTTCATCTGGATGCAGAAGTCTCAGCGGCGGGCCGTCTACCTTGCGGAACCGTGCGAGGCGCATCCCATCGATGACATCGGGCAATCTTCCCGCCTCGCCTTCGGGGCCGCCCTTTCTCTGGGTGTCCGCAGCGGATTGCTGGCCGCTGCCAAGAACCCCTGCACCTCTGCGGCACGCGTAGCCGGCAATGCCTTCAGTTTCCTCCACGTCCTCGTTTCCAATGCGGCCGACCCATGGCCGACGGAGCCGCCGCCGCCGCTGCACCACGCCGCCGTTCCGGATCCAGCTGCATGGGAAGCACGACTGGATGCCCTGAAAATGCCCGCCCCGCTGCCCGCAAAACTCTCGTTCCACATCGACGGCTCCGAATTCTTTCCTGCCTTCATGGCCGACGTGCAGTCGGCCAGGCAAGCCATCGACCTTCAGGTCTACATCTTCGATAACGATCCCTACGCCCTCGAAATCGGTCATCTGCTCAAGCGCCGGTCGGAATCGGTAAAGGTCCGGATCCTCATGGATGAACTGGCTTCATGGCAGGCCGGAGCGGAAGAGCCACAGGTGGCTCAGGCCGGTGCCGACGACGGTCCGCCCTACATGGCCGCGTGGCTCCGGCGCGATTCCCGCATCAAGGTCCGCCCGATGGCGATGACCGGACTTTGTTCCAGTCATTCCAAGCTGATCATCATTGATGGAGAGACCGGCTGGACCGGCGGCATGAACGTGGGACGGGAATACCGCAGCGAGTGGCATGACATGATGATCCGGATCGAAGGGCCGCTGGTGCAGGCCATGGAACAGGATTTTCAGCATACATGGGCGCATGCCGGCTGGGGTGGCGATGCCGCCGCTCTATGGAATCATTTCCGCGGCCGCACCGCCCGGAAGATCGTGCCTCCCGCCGGAGCCGTACCCGTCCGGCCTCTGCCCGGCGGTCCGCTGAGGGCCACCCTTTTCCGTGCGCAGCTCGAAGCCATCCGGCACGCGCGCAGCCGCATCTGGATCGAGAATGCCTACCTCACCGACCCCCGGATCACCCGGGCCCTCGTGGCGGCACGCTACCGCGGTGTCGACGTCCGCGTCATTCTTCCCGCCGAAAACGACATGGCCCTCATGGCCGCAAGCAACCGGGCGCTCATTCCCCAGCTGCTCCGCTGCGGAATCCGCGTTTATCTTCTGCCCGGCATGTCTCATG
>CAZSDE010000007.1:22432-23828 GCA_964605435.1 uncultured Akkermansia sp. | reverse complement strand
GATACCTGCTGCTCATTCTCTGATGGCAAAATCCTGCAGGTGGCATAAACCATCAGCCCACCAGGCTTCAGCATGGTACTAGCCTTCCGCAGCAGTTCCGCCTGCAGCCGACACAGCCGCTCCAGTTCCTCCAGTGTCAGCCGCCAGCGCGCATCCGGCTGACGCCGCAGCACACCCAATCCGCTGCACGGGACATCAAGCAGCAGGCGATCCGCCGTTCCCGCACGCCGCCGCACCACGTCCTCCGATGCCACCAGTTCGGTCCGGATGATGCCAGCTCCCGCACGCACCGCCCGCTCCCGCAGCCTCCCCAGTGCCTCCGCCCGCACATCCTGGGCAATGATGCGTCCCTTGTTCCCCATGACCGCTGCAAGCTGAAGCGACTTCCCCCCTCCCCCCGCACAGGCATCAATCACCAGCATCCCCGGCTCGGCCCGCAGCATCGGTACCACCCGCTGCGAACCCGCATCCTGCACCTCGAAAAGCCCATCCCGGAAGGCCGCACTGCCCGCAAGGACGGCCCGCCGCTCCAACCGCAGCGCCGCTCCGCCTACCGGCACCACCCCCCGGCCCTCCTCGCGGGGGAGCTCCCCCAGCGCCTCCGCATCGGTCCGCAGCGCGTTCGCCCGCAGAAAAATCGACGCCTTCCCATTCAACACCGCCACCATCCCGGGCCACGCCGACCCCAGCTCGGCCTCCCCAACCCCATACAGCCAATCAGGAAAACCCGCCCGCACCGCCGCAGGAACCGCCAGCGCCTTCCGCCCGTCCACAAAAACCCGCGTCACCCCCGCAATCTCAGGAAAATCCCCCAGCACCGCCTCGTCTCCCCCTCCCTCCAACCAGCAGACAGCCCACACCTTCCATCCGTCACCCACCCCCTCCGGCCCATCAACCCCGACCCCAGCCAGCCAGCCAAACCACCGTCGCCACTTCACCATCTCATAGACCTGCCCGGCAAAAAACCGACGGTCCCGCGAACCCCACTTCGGATGCGCCCGCAACACACCCTCAACCACCCTCTCCAGCGGCGGACCCGCCACACCGGAAAATCCAGTGGCCGTCTCCACCACGGCCGAAACCAGGTGCCGGTGCAGTCTCACCTGCATCCCTCCATACCCATCTCGTCCCAATTGCCAGGCCGCATGCTACTCACGGCTTCGCCGCAAAAACCTCCCCGAAGAATTTCTTCATGGCCGCCCACGACTCCAAGTCAGCCTTCTCCTGGTACGCCGGACCAGGCTTCGTGAACCCATGCAGCGCACCATCATACGTCACGAACTCCATCTTCGCCCCAGCCTTCTTCACCGCCTCCAGAAAGGCCGGAATCTCTGCGTTCACCTTCTCATCCGCGCCGCCATGACACGCCAGCACCCGCGCCCGCACCGCACCAGGT
>CAZSDE010000007.1:17117-22422 GCA_964605435.1 uncultured Akkermansia sp. | reverse complement strand
CATCGTCGTGCTCAGCCCCCCATGAAAACTCACCACACCACGCACGTCCGACCCGCTCCGAGCCAGTTCCAGCACACAGCTCCCGCCAAAACAGTATCCAATCGCCCCCACCTTCCCAGCCTCCGCCTGCGGCTGCGCCTTCAACTGGCCCAGCGCCGCCTGCACCCTCCTCCGCAGCAAAGGCAGATCCTTCCGGTACTTTCCGGAACAAACCGCACATTCCTTCGGATCCACCGGCCGGATGTCCTTGCCATAAATGTCAGCCGCAAACGCCACATACCCCAACTCCGCCAGCATCCTCGCCCGCTGCTTCGCATAGTCCTGCAGCCCCGTCCAGTCATGCACCACCAGCACCGCCGGACGCACCCCCTTCACCGCATCATCCCACGCCACATAGCCCTCCAGCTCCTGATCCCCGTCCCGATAAGGAACCACCGCAGTCCGCACCTCGGCAGCAACCGATCCCGTCAGCACCGCAAAACACAGCAGAAGAATGCTTTTCATTCGGCCATCCTAAGCGGATCCTCTCCCTTCCTCAAGCGCTCCCACCACCGCCCTCCAGAAATCCTCGCCGACCCCATCCTTCCGCATCCTGCGCTCCAGCAGAAACACAGAATCCAGTTGTCCCGCACCCCTCCGTGCCATAACCTCTTGCAAATGAACTGCACATGGAAATTGTCTCCGATTTCGGCCTCGTAACCGGTTGCCATAAAGGCGATGTCTTCATGGCCCAGGCCACCCTCGCCAGCATGCGGCATTTCTGCCCGGACGTCCCCATCGCCCTGACAGTGGACGGCGACTTCGATGTCTCCCACCTCGTCAGGCAGTACGGCGTCATTCCCATCCGCGTCGATGACGTGCCTTCCCCGGAAATGCGCAAACTCGCAGCCCGCAGCATGCACGCCAAGCACATCCCCATGTGGGAAGGCCCTTTCGAATTCTATGTCTGGCTCGACGCCGATGCCATCGTCTGGGGCAATATCATTCCTCACATCCGCCGCGACGTAGACTTTCACATCTTCCGCTCGGAAAACGATGACGTCATCCCGGCGGACGCCGACACCTTCCCCAACTGGCTGTCTCATTACTACTTCGACCCGGCTAAACTGGGCGGCTTCGACCCAGACTTCCGCTGGCAGGAAAATAAATACTTCTGCCCCGGCGTCTTTGCCGCCAAACGCAACGCCATCCCATTCCACGACTACGCGAAAGCCCTCGCATGGGAAAAATCCAACCCGGGCACGTTCCAGTTCGGTGACATGGGCCTCGTCAACTACCTCGTCCATGCCATGGCCCGCCGGGGAGACCTGAAGATCGCCATCTCCGACCTCCAGGACATGTGGGTCCACAACGGCAAGGCGGAACTGATCGCCGACTGCCAGGGAGCAGGCTGGCACTTTCCGCATTCCATCCGCCGACCCCGCGTCGCCCACTTCTGCGGCCGCAAACCCCACCTTTTCGACCGGAAATCCTACTCCCGCCCGTTCACCATCGCCCGGCTCGAACACTACCGACCCACCAAAGGAAACCTCGGCGCATGGCTCCATGTCCTCGCCGAAGAAGCCAGCGTGATCAGTGGAAAGCTGAAATCTCGCGCGGCAAGGATCCTGAAGCCAACCGGATCCTGAGCCCCCCTGCAATCCGCTGCTCCGCCACCAAGATGAAATCCATCCTCACCGCCATTCTCTGCTGGTTCGGCTCCCTCATGTCGCCAGCCGGCACCATCGACGACCTCGCCGGAAAACGCGTTCTCATCCTCGGTGACAGCATCACCCAGGGCGGAGCCTACGTCTCTTTCACATCCCATTACCTCCACCAACTCCATCCGGGAAAACCATTCCAGATCCTCAGCCTCGGCCTCGCCTCGGAAACCCTCTCAGGCCTCAGCGAGGACGGCCACGCCGGCGGAGCCTTCCCAAGGCCCTGCCTCTTCGAACGACTCCCCCGCATCCTCGCCCGCACCAAACCGGAGGTCATCATTGCCTGCTATGGCATGAACGATGGAATCTTCCAGCCCCTCGACGATTCCCGCTTCGCCGCCTTCCGGAGCGGCGTCCACCGCCTCATCTCGGAAACCCGCGCCGCCGGAGTCTCCCGGCTCTTCCTCGTCACCCCTCCCATCTACGACAGCACCGAGACGGGCAACTACGACGCTGTCCTCTCGGCCTACGCCCAATGGGAAACCACCCTCAAGGAGAAAGACGTCGAAGTCATCGACCTCCACTCGCCCATGCGCAAGGCACGCAGTTCCCGCACCAGCCCGTTCTCCACTGACCACGTCCACCCCGGCGACGAAGGCCACCTCCTCATGGCCACCACCATCCTCAAGGCTTTCGGCGTCACCCCGCCTTCCGAGTCCCTGGAAAAAATCCGCAGTTCACCGCTCTTCCAGCAAATCGACCTCCTCCGCCGCAAAGAGTGGGAAATGTGGATGCAGCACACAGGCTACACCCGGGAACGCACCGTCCACCCGCAGCCGCTCGACGAGAAAGCCACCCGGGAAACCGAAGACATCCGCAGAAAAATCGCGTCTTTGCGGATTGGCAAGACCGAGGCTTCCCCCTGACAATCCACGGGATGAAACTCCCGACCCTCTGCCTCGCCATCTGCTCCGGGCTCCTGCTGAACCTTTCCGCCCCGGGCGCCGAAACGACAAGGAAACCAAATGTCCTCGTCATCATCGCAGATGACATGGGCTACGCCGACGCCGGCTTCCAAGGCTGCAAGGACGTCCCCACTCCCCATCTCGACGGCCTCGCCCGCGACGGCGTCCGCTGCAGCCACGGCTACGTCACCGGTCCCTACTGCTCGCCCACCCGCGCCGCCCTTCTCACCGGCCGTGCCCAGACCCGGTTCGGCCACGAATTCAATCCCTCCGGCCCACGCAGCGGCCTCCCTACCACGGAATCCACTCTCGCGGACCGACTCCAAGCCTCCGGCTACCGCACCGCCCTCATCGGCAAATGGCACCTCGGCAACGCCCCGGAATTTCATCCGCTGAAACGCGGTTTCGACGAATTCTTCGGCTTCCTCGGCGGCGCTCACAGCTATACCGGCGCCGATGGTATCTTCCGCGGCACCGCTCCAGTCAGCGAAATGACCTACACCACGGACGCCTTTGCCAGGGAGGCTGAATCGTTCATCGACCGCCATGCCGCCCAGCCATGGTTCCTCTGCCTGTCATTCAACGCAGTGCACACTCCCATGCACGCCACCGACGCACGCCTCCAGCGCTTCGCCGGCATCAGCGATCCCCAGCGCCGCACCTACGCCGCCATGCTCTCGGCCATGGACGATGCCATCGGTACCGTCCGCGCCAGACTCGCGGCCAAAGACCTCACCAGCCAAACCCTCATCGCCTTCTTCAGCGACAACGGCGGCCCCGTCATGCGCGGCGTCACCGTCAACGGATCCAGCAATGCCCCTCTCCGCGGCAGCAAACGCACCACCCTCGAAGGCGGCGTCCGCGTCCCCTTCATCATCACATGGCCATCCCACCTGAAACCGGCCGTCTACCCCGAACCGGTCGTGCAGACCGACGTCCACGCCACCGCCCTCGCCGCCGCCGGCATCTCCACCGACCCTAAGTGGAAACTCGAAGGCACCAACCTGCTCCCGCACCTCACCAGCCAGCAGGCCACTCCTCCCCACGCCGCCCTCTTCTGGCGCTTCGGTAAACAAATGGCCGTCCGCTCAGGACCATGGAAACTCGTCCGCTACGACACCACAGCCGACGGCCTCGCCGCAGGCATCTCCACCCCGAAACTGTACAACCTTGCCGACGACCAAAGCGAATCCAAAGACCTCGCCGCAGCACACCCGGAGAAAGTCAGGGAACTCCAGTCGCTCTGGGACCAATGGAACAAGGACAATGCCAAACCCCTCTGGGGCAGCGACCACCCAGCACCAGGCGGCAAAGGCCAGAACCGACGCCGCAATCCCTGACATCTTCTCTTCCTCGGAAATTGACGCCGCCACCGTCGGCCCTCATGCTCCGCAGCACGCTCCCCGCCACCCACGCATGACGACGCTCTCCACCCGACTCGATGCGCACTACCAGCTCGCCGCCGCGGCCGCCGCCGCAGCAGCAGCCACCACCACCACAGGCGAAGCAGCCATCATCTACAGCGGCCTCCGCAATGCCCCGGTCTTCCCCATCAGCATCAATGGCGGATTCTACTTCGATTTCGAATGGCCCTTCGCATCCGCCCAGGGCAGCCGACCCGATGGCTGGGACGTCAACCCCTACGCCCAGGGCAGCCGCATCTACCTGAACACCAACACCGCCGTCGTCCTTGCCGGTGGCTCCGCGGCCGACCTCGCCTTCGGAACCCCCATTTCCGCCGCATCCCTGTTCTCACCCAATGGCTTCTTCGGTGAAGTGGCCATTCCCGCCGGCTCCACCGGCTTCCTCGGCTTCCGCTTCACGGAAAACTCCAGCGGCAATTCCTCCCAGACCTACTACGCATGGGCACGGCTCCAGCCCGCCCTCAGCGGAAACGGACAACTCATCGACTGGGCCTACGATGATTCAGGCGCACCCCTTGCCGCAGGCACCATCCCGGAACCGGATGCCCTCGGACTGCTCGCCCTCGGCGCGGCCGGCCTCGGCATCCGCCGCCGCCGACTCAGGAGCCCCGGCAGCAACCGATGAAGAAAACCCCGAGGGTCCTCCTCATCGGCTGGGATTCCGCCGACTGGCGCATCCTCGACCCCCTCCTCGCCGCAGGCAGGCTCCCCACCCTCGCATCGCTCGTCCAGCACGGCTGCCGCGCCAACCTCGCCACCGTCGCTCCCGTTCTCTCACCCGCCGTCTGGACCACCGCCATCACAGGGAAACTCCCCTGCGCACACGGCGTCCTCGGCTTCATCGAACCAGACCCGTCCACCGGTGGCGTCCGCCCCACGGGCTCCCATACCCGCATCGGGGCCGCCCTCTGGAACATCCTCTCCCACCACGGGCTCCGCACCCACTGCATCGGCTGGTTCGCCAGCCACCCAGCCGAACCCGTCAGCGGCACCAGCATCAGCGACCTCTTCTGCCTTCCCTCTTCACCATCGCCAGCCAACTGGCCAGCCCCCGCCGGAAGCGTCCACCCGGATTCATCCGCCGCGGAACTGGCCCCGCTGCGGCTCCACCCGGCAGAAATCCGGAGCGATGACATCCTCCCATTTCTCAATAATCCCGCCGAGCTCTCCCATGCCCACCAGTCCGCTCAGGACCTCCTCGCAGAAATGGCGGGCATCATCAGCCGGACAGCCTCCCAGCAGGCCCTCGCCACTCACGTGCTCGCCTCCCAGCCAT
>CAZSDE010000007.1:0-17107 GCA_964605435.1 uncultured Akkermansia sp. | reverse complement strand
CTGCGTCTACTTCCGCGCCCTCGACGAATTCTGTCACCACTTCATGCCATTCCATCCGCCCGCGGCCACGGGGACCAACCCAGCCGACGCCGCCCTCTTCTCAAGGGTCATCACCACCGCATGCGAATGGCACGACATGATGCTCCACCGCCTCCTCCAGATCGCCGGACCCGACACCACTGTCATCCTCGCCTCGGACCATGGCTTCGAATCCGCAGACCGCCGCCCCGGACCCCACGCCGCCCTCACCACCACCATGGCCCAATGGCACCGACCCTTCGGCATCCTCGCCATGACCGGCCCAGGCATCACTCCGCAAAGCACCATCACAGGTGCCTCCATCCTTGATCTCACCCCCACCATCCTCGACCTCTTCGGACTCCCCGCGGGCGCAGACATGCACGGGAAAATCCTCGTGAACGCCCTCACGAAACCTGCCTGCCTCCCTCGCATCCCCACATGGGACTTCACCCGCCCAGGACCCGGCCACGTCCCTGAACAAGCTCCGGACCCCCACAGCAAGGCCGCCATTCTCCGCCAGCTGGCCGCCCTCGGCTACGTCACGGAAAACGCAGCCTCCCAGGCAGAACTCGCCGCCGAGGCCGACGCCGAACTCCGCTTCGCCCGCATCTCCTCACTCACCGAAGGCTCCCAGTTCGCCACCGCCACCAACGAAGCCCGCCAACTCGCCGCCGACTTCCCCCGGAACCCACGCTTTCAGCTCAAATTCGCCCAGTGCCTCATCCATTCGGCTCAGTTCCCGGAAGCCGCCCAGGTCCTCGACCGAATCAATCAGACATCCGGTGCCTCCCATGCCCTCCTCCGCATCCGCGCCAATCTCCTCGCGCTGACAGGACACCCAGCCGACGCCCTCAGCGTTCTCGACACCATCCCCAACGCCGCACAAGACCCCGCATGGCACCAGCAGCGCGGCCTCGCCCTGCTCCAGCGGCGCTCCATCGACGCCGTCCTCCGCGCCCTTGAACTCCAGTACTGGCTCCCATCCGCCCACTTCCGCCTCGGCTCCCTCCTCTCCAGAACCGCCGACTTCCCCCGCGCCATCGCATCATTCGAAACCGGTCTCCTCCAGCAACCCGGCAACCGCATGGCCCACCGCTACCTCGCCAGCCTCTACGCCAAAACCGGTCACCTCGCCCGCGCCGCCCACCACCGAGCCGCCGCCTCGCGCCCCGCCCCACCCGTTCCCCTGTAACAATTTCACGCTTCCTCCCGACCATCCCCGCGTACATCCTCAGCCCGTTCCAAACCCGATTTTCATGAAAGCATCCAGTCTCATCGCAGGCCTCCTCGCCGGTTCAGCCATCGGTGCCGGTACCTATTACCTCCTCGCCCCCAAAACCCCTCAGTCCGCCCCCGTCGCCGTCAGCCCAGCCCCAAAACCCGCCGACAACGGAGAATCCGAACGCATCGCCCGGCTGGAAAAAGAACTCGCCGCCCTCAAGGCGGAAAAGGAAAAGCCCGAAGAGAAACCCGCGGAAACCGCATCCACCACGGCAGAAGACGGAAAGCCAGACCTCGGCAAAATCCTCAAGGACGCCAGCCCCCTCCTCAAATCTCTCTCCAGTGCCTTCGAACCCCAACGGAAGGAAATGGTCGCCCGCTTCATCGATTCCCAAGTCCAGCGCCTCACCGAAATGGCTGGCCTCTCGGAATCCCAGGCCGCTGCCCTCCGCGCTCACCTCGAAACCATGGACAAGGAAAATCAGGAGAAAATGCAGAGCGCCATGGGCAAGGACATGAAACTCGAGGACCTCATCGCCATGCGCCGCAACGGCGGCAATAATCCCCAGAAAGCAGTCGACGACTGGGCCGCCGCCAACCTCTCCGGCGATCAGGCCGAATCCTACAAGGCAAAACGCCTCACCGAAAAAAGCGAGCAGATCACCCGCTCCGCCAACGCCCAGCTCGATGGCCTCGACCGCGAACTCTCCCTCAGCGAAGAACAGAAGGACAAGGTCTTCAATATCCTCGTGCAAACCGATCAGAACTACGACGCCAGCATGAAGCTCGAAGGCATCGACGCCACCGCCAGCGTCGGAGAAGGCCAGTCCCGCGACGATGCCATCGCCGCCGTCCTCAGCCCGGACCAGAAAGCCAAATACGACGCCCGACAGACGGAACGCAAATCCCGCGAAAGCCGCTTCATGCAGATGCTCGGCGTCGATCCCGCGAAGCTCCGCCAGGAATAAGGGAACAGCCGACCGCCGCAGCACACGGCCCCGCGGGCACACCGTCCCCCCTGCCGGGAATTCCGGACCTCACCATCGAAGGCCAACCCACCGGTTCAGCGCAGCCCCGTGGCCGACCGCACCCGGTCCATGGTAGCCTGCGCAATGCCCCGCGCCCGCTCCGCACCGTCGCGCAGCACCTTCTCCACAAAATCAAGGTTCCCCTCCAGTTCGGCACGCCGCGCCCGCATCGGCGCAAAGTATTCCCAGATGCCGCCAAACAAACGCTTCTTGAAATCCCCATAGCCCGTCCCCCCACTCAGGAAGTCCGCCCGCATCGCGGCCACCTCCCCCTCGCCCGCCACCAGCTGGTACAGATCCACAATGATGCTGCCCTCCGGCTCCTTCGGCTCCTCCACCGGCGTCGAATCCGTCCTGATCCCCATCACCTTCTTCCGCAGCACTTTCTCGTCCTCGAAAATCTGGATCGTGTTGTCGTAGCTCTTGCTCATCTTCTCCCCATCCAGACCAGGCACTTTCGCCGTCTCCATCCGGATCCTCGGCTGCGGCAAGCGCAGGGTCTCCCCATACACATGGTTGAACTTCGACGCAATGTCCCGCGTCACTTCCACATGCTGCTTCTGATCCTGCCCCACCGGCACCACATCACTATCATAAATCAGAATGTCAGCCGCCATCAGCACCGGATACGCAAACAGTCCGTGATTCGGCGTCAGCCCCCGCGCCGTCTTGTCCTTGTAACTGTGACAGTTCTCCAGCATCGGCATCGGCGTCAGCGTGCTCAGAATCCACGTCAGCTCACAGACCTCGGGCACTTCGCTCTGACGGAAAAACGTCGCCTTCGCAGGGTCCAGCCCGCACGCCAGAAAATCCAGCGCCAGATCCAGCACATGCCGCCGCAGCGCCCCGGGATCCTGCAGGCTCGTCAGCGAATGATAGTCCGCGATGAAATAAAACGCATCCCCCTCATCCTGCAGCCGGATCGCCGGCTCCATCATCCCAAAATAATTGCCCAGATGCAGGCGGCCCGATGGCTGAATGCCGGAAAGAATGCGCATAAGCCTCCCACAGTGGCGGCGGCCCGATCCCTGTCAAGCAACCCCGGAACCCAACATCCCATGAAGGCCTCCCACACGGCAGTCCGGGCAATCTTTTCTCTGGAATTCTGGAAAACGGTCCGCACTATGAACATCCCGACTCTACTTCGGCACCAGTCCCAACCCTGATTTCCCAGTCCGTTATGGCTCAGCCCACCCCCCCCGCCAATCAGCCGTCCACGACACCCGCAGCCGTGACCGGCTCCTGCTGCTCCGGAAGTGGTCTCGCCTACCTCCTCGCCCGGGTCACCCTCGGCCTCATGCTTCTCCTCGCAGGCGTCGAGAAATTCAAGAGCCCAGCCCCGCCCTACACCTACAGCACGGCCTACTGGCACGACGAAAAAGACCCCGTCACCAAGGAAGTCACCAAATGGGGACGCTGGATGTCCGTCGCCAAACCAGTCTACGAATTCGGTGGCTTCAATAACCCCGCCGTCTTCACCCCCCAGGGCTCCAATGGCCTCTCATGGATGTTCTACCTCTACGCGCAGGGCCTCCCCTACGCCATGATCGCCATCGGCCTCGCCATCCTCGTCGGCTTCCTCAACCGCCTCTCCCTCCTCGCAGGCGGTGCCATCTGGCTATCCCTCGCCGCCGGCCAGATGACTCTGCCGGACAACCCGACCGTCAGCATGCTCGTACAGTACACTATGTACTACGTCATCGCTCTCGCCCTCGTGAAGTATAACCGCTTCGCACTCACTCGCTTCTGATGCCTCCGCGGCTCCGCGCGCCGCTCCGGGTCATTGCCCCACGCCAATCCCACCCAGCGCCCGCCCCAGTGCCATGAAAACCAATGCATCTCCAGCGACCGGCCGCCTCTCGGGCGACCTGTCCCGCCGCTCCTTCCTGCGGAATTCCACCATCACCGCCACCGCCCTCAGTTACAGCCGCATCGCCGCCCGCGCCGCAGGCAAAGAGGACTCGGCCGCCCTCAACATCGCCCTCGTCGGCTGCGGCCAGCAGGGCATGGCCGCCCTCACCGCCTCCACCGTCCGCATTCCCGGCGTCCGCTTCGCCGCCGTCTGCGACCTCTGGGACCAGAAACGCATTTCCGCCAAACGCTCCATCGATCCAGCAGGCTCCGTCGGCACTCAGGACTTTTCGGAAATGGCCGAAATGCTCGACAAGGTCAAGGAACTCGACGCCGTCCTCATCGCGACGCCTGACTGGCTCCACGCCCCCAACTCGCGGATGGCCCTCGAAGCCGGCAAGCATGTCTACTGCGAGAAGATGATGTCCAACAGCATCGAGGCCGCTGCCGATATGGTCAAGGCCCAGCGTCAGACGGGCAAACTCCTCCAAATCGGACACCAGCGCCGCAGTAACCCCCGCTACATCTTCATGCGGGACGAACTCCTCCGGAAACGCCGGCTCCTCGGACAGGTGACACACCTCTACGGCCAGTGGAACCGCTCGGTCAAGAACCCCCTCCTTCCCAAGGTCGGGGCCGCTGAAGTGGAGAAATTCAAGAAGGCGGGCTACGAAAACCTCTTCGAATTCGCCAACTGGCGCTGGTTCAAAAAATACGGCGGCGGTCCCATCTCCGACCTCGGTGCCCACCAGATCGATATCTTCAACTGGCTCCTCGGAACCACACCGAAATCCCTGACCGCAGCCGGCGGGCTCGACTTCTACAAGGACCGCGCCCTCCCGGATGGCTCGAAGTTCAGCTACGAACACCTCGACAACGCCATTCTCATCTACGATTACGACTCCCCGGACTTCGGTCTCGTCCGCGTCGTCTATCAGGTCCTCACCACCAACGGATCCCAGAACTACTACGAGAAGATCATGGGCGTCGAAGGTACCATCGTCATCTCGGAACAGCCTGTCTACAATCAGGTCTACCGGGAAAAGGATACCACCGAAGACAAGGTCGGCGCATGGGAAACCCTCGCCAAACAGGGCTTCCTCCGCAAACCACCGGCCACCGTCTACAATAAGTTCTGGGAACGCCCGAAACTCTGGAACCGACCAGACCCATGGCTCGAAAAGGAAGGCGTTCAGGACGTGCGCGTCTCCATCCCGGCCGATCCCTACGAACTGCCAGCCCTTCCCAAGGAACTGGACGAAAAACCGCCGCACCAGCACCACCTCGAAAACTTCTTCAACGTCGTCCGCAAAGGCGGCAGCCAATCGGAACTGAACTGCCCGGTCGAAGACGCCTACAAGTGCTGCCGCGCCGTTCTCGCCATCAATGAGGCAGTCTCCCAGGCCAAACGCATCGACTTCAAACCAGAAGATTTCACGGTCGCCTGATCCCCACCCACCCCTTCCTCCATGAAACGCATCTCTTCCGTCACGTCCGGATCCCTCGCCGCCGCAGCCCTCGCGGCCCTCACGGCCTGCGACAAAGCCGCACCCGGACTGTCTCCCCTGTCGTCTGCACCAGCCTCGGGCTCTTCTTCCTCTTCAGGCGTATACGCCTCCAGCGCCGGTGCCACTTCCACCGCCGCCACCCCGGTGGCCCCTGCCCCGCAGCCCGCGGCCCCCAAGCCCGCCGAAACCGTGGCCGCCGCCCCGGCCCCGGCCCCAACCCCGGCCCCGGCCCCAACCCCAGCCCCGGAGGCGACCCCCGCAGCTCCCGCGCCTGCGCCGGCCGCCACCGGTGCCATGCTCACCATCAAGCCGGTCATGCCCAAGCCGCTGTTCGCAGGCACGCCCCTCCCGGACAGCAACCCTCCCCCAAACCTCGACAAGAGCGGCAAACCCACCCTCGAAGTCCAGGCCCCGGAAGGCGTGACGCTCCTCTCCAAAGGCAAACCCGTCACTTCCAGCGACCCCGCCCCTCTCCCCTCCGGTGATGCCGAATCCCTCAAACTCATCACCGACGGCGACAAAGAAGGCGACGACGGCTTCTTCGCCGACCTCATGCCCGGCAAACAATGGGTCCAGATCGATCTCGGCGAATCAAAGGAAATCTGGCTGATCTGGCTCTGGCACTTCCACAAGCAGGCAGTCATCTACCGCGATGTCGTGGTCCAGGTCTCGGACGATCCCGAAATGAAGAATGCCACCGTCGTCTACAATAACGACTTCGACAATTCCGCAGAATTCGGTGTCGGCCAGGACCAGTCATGGGTCGAAACCAATAACGGCCGCGCCATGCCAGTCAAAGGTGTCAAGGGCCGCTATGTGCGGCTCTGGTCCAATGGCCGCAATATCGATGACATGAACCAGTACATCGAAGTCGAAGTCTACGGCCGCTGAGATTTCCTTCCAGTCCGGCTTTCTTATTCCCCACGACCGCCGCCCGATGCTCTGCCATCCGGCGGCGGTTCTGCTTTTCCCCGGGCAGGACTCCCGGACATCCGTCCTTGCCGCCCGCACATTAATGGAAAACCTTCCCGTACAACCCATCCCGTCTTTCCCATGGCCTCAGACAATACCCCGGAAATGCTGCCACCTCTCGGCCTCCTCGCGGAACTCGACGAATCCCTGCGACGGAAACTGGCCGCCGCCGGACGCTTCGCCGCCGTGCCGGCCGGCACCCGCCTCGCCATCCAGGGCGAACCCCATGAGACCCTCACTGTCCTCCTCTCAGGCAAGGCAAAGGCTTCCTGCCACGCCCACGGCGACTACATCGAACTCGGCGTAATCAAACCAGGCGAAACCATCGGGGAAATGAACATGATCGATCCCCAGAAGGCCAGCGCCGATGTCGAAATCACTGAGCGCGCCGACATCTGGACCATCGACGACGACCAGTTCACAAAAATCGTCGAAACCGATCCCCACGCAGCCTTCCTCGTCCTCAAATGGCTCGGCCGCCTCCTCTGCCGGAGACTGCGCGCCAACGCTGACAAAATGCTCGCCAAGGCGGAACTCACCCGCCAGACCTTCCGCGACATGGACTACTGAAAGGATCCGCCACTCGTCAGGGAACCCGCGGAAATTTCCGGAAATCCGGCCGCCGCTTCTCCACAAAGGCATTCTTTCCCTCCTTGGCCTCTTCACTCATGTAGTAAAGCAGGGTCGCATTCCCCGCCAGATCAAGCAATCCAATCTGCCCGTCGCAGTCGGCATTGAGCGCCGCCTTGAGACAGCGCAGCGCCAGCGGGCTGTGCTGCAGGATCTCACGGGCCCACTTGAGCGTTTCCGACTCCAGTTCCGCCAGCGGAACCACCGCATTCACCAAGCCCATCTCCAGGGCCTGCGCCGCATCGTACTGACGGCACAGAAACCAGATCTCGCGCGCCTTCTTCTGCCCCACAATGCGCGCCAGATACGAGGAACCCAGCCCGCCATCAAACGATCCCACCTTCGGTCCAGTCTGACCAAACCGCGCATTGTCTGCCGCAATCGTGAGATCGCAGACCACATGCAGCACATGCCCGCCCCCGATGGCATACCCCGCAACCATTGCAATCACCGGCTTGGGAATGCTCCGGATCTTCTTCTGCAGATCAAGAACATTGAGCCGCGGCACCCCGTCGCTGCCCACATAGCCGGCATGACCCCGCACTTTCTGATCACCCCCCGAACAGAAGGCCTTGTCCCCCTCTCCCGTCAGAATGATGACCCCCACATCGGGATCCTCATGCGCCACATCAAACGCATCGAGCAACTCACGGACAGTGAGCGGCCGGAAGGCATTGCGCACTTCCGGACGGTTGATCGTGATCCTCGCAATTCCATCACTGGTCTTGTCGAGCTTGATATCGGTGTAGGTTTTGACGGATGTCCACATAAACTGCTCGCTCAGGCCGGTTCCTCGCCCGCTTCCCCCGGTCCCACCATCACGATGACCGGTTCTGCCCGGAAATAGCGCGCACAGACCTCCGCAATCTCCTCCCGCGAAATGGTCCGCACCCGCTCCAGCACTTTTTCCTGGTGATCAAATCCTAGCCCGTACAGCTCGTCGAGGGCACTCTGCTGCGCCAGCCCGGCACTGCTCTGCATCTGCATCGTCTGCTTCCCGATCCACGTGCGCCTCGCCCGCTCCAGCTCGTCCCCAGTCAACCCATCGCGCGCCAGCAGCCCGATCTCCTGCAGCAGCTCGGCCTTCGCAAACTCGGCTTTCTCCGGAGCCGCACTCAGATAAAAGGCAAACACCCCGGGTGCCATTCCCATTACCTGCGTGGTCCCCACGGAATACGCCAGCCCATGCTCCTCGCGGATCCGCTCGAAAAAGCGGCTCGCCATGTCGCTGCAGGCCTCATCAATCAGATCCAGCGCCACCCGGTCCGGATGCACAATGTCCACCGCAGGATAGCCTGCCACGAGAAACGACTGCCGCTTGTCACGGACCAGATGCATTTCCTGACCACGGTGCGCAGGCAGCATCGGCAGCACCGTCGGCCCACGCCGCGGACCCGCCGGCATGCCACCCAGCTCGGCTTCCACAGCCGCACACACTTCCCCGAAATCCACATCCCCCACCACCGCCACCACCGCATTCCCGGACACCACCTGCCTCCGATGCCACTCCCGCAGCTGCGCCCCGCTCAGCGCAGCCAGCGATTCCGGAGTTCCTTCGCGGTTCATGGCAAAGGGATGCTCCCCGTAGACCGCACGCCGCAGCCCCTGAAAGGCCACAAACGATGGATGATCCTCCTGCTGCCGCAGAGTCGCCGCCTGCCGCTCCGCTTCTTTCCGCACTTCCTCGTCCGGATAGGAAGCCCGCAGCAGCACGTCCGCCCAAACCGCCAGCCCTTCCCGGAAATCCGGCCGCAGCACCTGCGCGGAAAGCGAAAAACTGCTCCCCCCACTGTCCGCCCCTATGCTGCCACCGCCTCCCTCGATCAGATCTGCAATCAGTTCCGCACTGCGCTGAGCAGTGCCCTTGACCATGGTCCGTGCCATCAGACGTCCCAGCCCGCTCGTCGCCGCCGTTTCCTCAAGCACACCGCCCCGCAGCGTCGCATGCAGCGAAACCACCGGAAGCCTCCGGTCCTCCCGCACCAGCAGGGTCAACCCATTGCCGAAGACGTGACGCCGCATGGCCCCGGGCTTCAGTCCGCCAGCGCGCACCGCTGCAGACCGCAGACTCCCCTTCGGATTCACCGACACACTGCAGCGCCGGTCCGGCCGCAGCCACGCACCAGCCACCGCCGCCACCTCAGCCGGCGTCACCCGGTCGATCGCTTCCAGATAATGCCTCGTGAACTCCGTGTTGCCCGTCGCATGCCAGTTGGCCCCGATATCCGATGCCTGCCCCCGCATGGTCACCAGTCCGCCCAGCTGATCAGCCAGCAGCATCCGTCTCGCCCGGCGCACCTCGGCTTCCGTCACCCCTCCGTCTCGGATGCCCTCCAACTGCTCCAGCACGGCCGCTTCCACCGCCTCTCGGTTCCCCGCTTCACACTCGGCACTCACGTAGAAAACCCCGCTCAGCAGAGGAGTGTAGGCTCCCGCACCAATCGAGTGCGCAAGGGATCGCCGCTCCCTCACTTCCCTCCAGAGCCGCGAAGTACGGCCACTCCCCATCAGGGTGGCCAGTACATCAAGAGCCGGCGTCACCCCATCCAGCAATCCCGGAATCCGCCACGCCAGATCCATTCTCGTGATCTCCGTGGGGAACTCGACATGCGCCTCCCGCACACCCGCCTGCTCAGGCTCCTCCGGCAGCAGAATGTGCGGCGACGGACGCGGTTCCACCCGGCCGAATCTCTCCTGCACAAGACGCTCCACCGTCGCCGCATCCACATCCCCCACCACCACCACAAACATTCTTCCCGGCACATACCGCTCCTGCCAGTACCCGAAGGCGGCCTCGCGCTCCACCGTGTTGAACAGCTCCAGGTTTCCGATGACCGGTTCGCGGTACGGATGCTCCCGATACAGGGTGCTGAACATCAACTGACTCACGGCACGGCCGGGATCATCCTTCCCCATGTCGATCTCCCGCCGGATGACATCCTTTTCCTTGGCGAATTCCTCCAGCGGAAACCGCGCCGCCGTCGTCAGATCCGCCAGCACCCCCAGCGAAGTCTCCAGCCCTTCACGCAGCGTGTCCACCCAGTACACCGTCCGGTCAAAGGACGTGTAGGCATTGAGCACACCCCCCGTGTCCTGCACGAGCCGGGCAATTTCTCCCGGACCATGAGCCCCCGCCCCCTGGAATACCATGTGCTCGACAAGATGCGAGACACCAGTTCCCAGCAGCCGGTCTTCCAGAATGCTCCCGGTTTTCACCCAGACCTGCACACTCACCAGCGGCGCACTCCGGTCTTCCTTGAAGAGCACTTCCAGCCCGTTCGGAAGCCGCATGATCTGCACACCCGACAGCGGAAAGGCAATGCCTCCATCAGAAGGATGATTCGTCACCGGGGATTCAGTTCGGGCAGCCATGGCATTCAGGGGAAGGAATCCGCATGCAACGGTCCTTTCTCTCACTACGCAAGCGCTCCCGCCCCGGGAACTGCCATCTGCGGGAGATCCCGCCCGCTTCACTCGATATCCGCCTTGCCCGGCTGAATCAGCAGCGGCCGGGCTCCCGCCCCCGGCGTCACCACCGGCACCGGTGCCGCCGGAATCGCCGGAGCAGCGGTCAGCGCCGGCCGCACGGGCTTCTTCTCGCCCTCGCCGTCCTTCTCATCTTTCCCCTTACCCTTCTTCCGGCCATCCTCCTTCTCATCTTCAGCCTTCTCCTTCCCCGCCGCCCCCGCAATCACCGAAGCATACGGATCCTTCCCCAGCACCGTCGCCGCAGTCACCCGCACCGGAATGGCATCCGCAGCCGCCAGTTCCGGATTGATGCCAGCCGCCCCGCTCGGCGGAACCGGCACACCCGGCTCGGCCATGAGCGCCGCCGACGCCACCTCCCCGCCAATCGTGTGCAGCTTGCATACATTCCCGATCTTCGTCCCCGCCCGGATATACTCCATGTAGGAAATCTTCGTCAGCTTCTCCCGCTCGGGATCCGCAGGATCCGGCCGCATCTCCAGACAGGCATCCGATGCCACATCCCCGGACAATTCACACAATTCCACAAGGTTAAGTCCTCCCGGTTCCTTGAAATCCACCGGTTCCCGGTCGCCATGCACCGACGCATTCATGACGTCCACCCAGACCGGCAGTGCCGTGTGACGGCTGAAGGCGAACGGATACACCTGCTCCCGCTTGTCCAGACCCACCCAGACCGCACACGTCACCTCGCTGCTGTATCCCGCAAACCACAGGTCCGTCGAATTGATGTGCGTCCCCGTCTTGCCCGCCACCGGCATCGGCCGCAACCCAAGCTCCCGCGCATTCGAAGCCGTCCCGATGTCCAGCACCATCGATTCCTCCAGACAACTGTGCGTCATCCACGCCGCCGCAGGATCCGTCACCCTCACCATCCCGGCTTCCCCTCCACGCTTCCACACCGGTTGTCCATCCGCACGCTCGATCCTCGTCACAAAGTGAATCCCCTCGGGCCGTTCCCCGCCATTCGGGAAAGCCGTGTAGGCAAGAGCCATGTCCCGGACCGAAACCTCCTGCCGCCCCAGCAGAATCGCCGGATCCGAAGGCATGTCCCCTAAACCTGCCCGCTTCGCAAGCGCCGTCACCTTCTCCACCCCCATCTCCAGCCCAAGACGCGCCGGACAGTTGTTCTTTCCCTGAATGAATGCCTTCCGGATCGAAGTCGTGTCGTCATGCTGAATATTGAAGGTCTCCACGCCCAGCTCACCGAGCGTTCCGGTCGTCGCTCCCAGCATGATCCTCGTGTTGTCCATCCGCTGATCAATGATCCGACTGCCCGGAAACCAGCGGTCCTCAAAAGCCGCCGTGTAGACAAAGGGGACAAAGGCCGTCGCCGCCGGACGCTTGCTCAGAAAGACCCGGTTGTACTGCGACTGCGCAAAGTTCCGACCCCCGGCCATGGCCAGCACGGCACCCGACCGGTTGTCGAGCGCAATTGCCGCCCCCTGGAGATACCCCGGACGCGGCGCATCCTGCGGCAGCCCCCCAGCCTTGCGGTGAGCTTCCAGCTTGGCCGTAAACTCCGCCTGCTTCTCCCGTTCCTTCGGATAGTCCTCCCGCTGCTCCACAGCCTCAAGCCGCTTGGCCAGACTCTCCTCCATGGCCCGCTGCATCTCGGAATCAATCGTCGTATGGACCCGGTACCCCTTCCCGGCCACGCCATCAATCCCCAGTCCACTCAGAATTGCCTCGATCTCATCCTCAATCTCATACTGCACATACCCCGCCGCCCGCACCGCTTCGGAGGGCTTCACCACCAACGGCTCCGCCTTCATCGCATTCGCTTCCTCCCGCGTGAGGTACTTGCGGATCACCATCCGGTCGAGCGTCTCATTGCGCTCCCGCGTCGCAAGGGCCGGATTGTTCAGCGGATTGTAGAAGCGCGGACTCTTGATCAGCCCGATCAGCGCCGCAGCCTCGGACTTCGTCAATTCCTTCGTGCTCTTGCTGAAATACCCCTGCGCCGCAGCCTCAATCCCGTAAAAGCCCTTCCCGAACGGAATCCGGTTCAGATACAGCTCAATGATCTCAGGCTTCCCGAAATGCTTCTCAATCCGCTCCGCCAGATGAATCTCAAGGAGCTTGCGTTCCCGGGTCCGCTCCATCAGGCCATACGTATTACGCGCCAGCTGCTGCGTGATCGTACTCGCCCCGGATACCGCGCGCCCCGCAAAAAGACTGTCCTTGGCCGCCCGCACAATGCCCCGGTAATCCACCCCCTTGTGCTCCCAGAACCGGCTGTCCTCCGTAGCCACCAGCGCATCAATGAGATGCTGCGGCATGTCGCTGTACTGAATCACCGTCCGGTTCTCGTTCGCCAGGCGCCCAATCTCCCGGCCCTCCCGGTCAAAAAGAATGCTGCTCTGCTCGAATTTCCCCAGCAGCGACAGATCGAATTCATCCGCCTTCTCCCGGAATCCGGCGAGATACGAACGCAGACTGAGCGTGGTCACCAGGACAATTCCCAGCAGCGTCAGCGAAACCACATGGAACCACGGCCGTTTCCACAGCGGCGGACGGCGCCGGCGCTGCCGCCGCACCGGGAGCTGGTCCGGTCGGATCTTGATGAGGTCTCCAATCATGCCTGAAAAGAAAGCGCCCGTGCGGACAGCTTCTGTCCAGAGCATGCAGAACCGCGGAAAAAATGCAAAGGAATGGTCAGGATACCCCGCACAGGGTCAGCGGAGCGCCGCCTCCATGACCTGATGCACCCTCTGGACCATGCTCCGCGGATCCTCCACGAGGCCGGCACTCAGCAGAGCAGTATCAAGGAGCTGTGCCGCAATCAGGCCAGCCGCCTCGGGACGCGATTCCCTCGTCTCCCAGAGCCGACGGATCAGCGGGTGCCGTGGATTGATCTCAAGGCGCACCTTCGGCGCGGGAGCTTCCTGCTTCAGCGTGCGCATCATAGCCCGCATCTGCGGCCCCATTCTCGCCTCCTCCGGCAGCAGCGCCACCACCGGACTGCCCGTCAGCCGCCGCGAAACCGCCACTTCCTTCACCCCATCACCCAGTTGCTCCCCCATCCATCGGCAGAACTCCTCGCCGTCCTCGGCCGACAGACTCTCGCCTTCCGGCTCGGGCGCCTCCGGCAGTTCCAGATCATCCGCATCCGCCGCCTGTAGCCGCTTCCCGCCAAATTCATGAAGCGACCCCGCAATGTATTCATCCACCGGTTCAGTGAAGAACAGTACCTCGAGACCCCGTGCCCGGAAGGCCTCAAGATACGGTCCATTCTCAATGGCATGACGGCTGGGAGCCTGCAGAAAATAAATGTCATTCTGCCCGTCCTTCATGCGCGCCGCATACTCCTCGAGCGACGTCAGCCCACCCGCGTCGGTCATGCTGCTCTCGAACCTCAGCAGCTTCGCAAGGGCCTCCCGGTGCTTCGCATCCGTCACCACTCCCTCTTTCACAAAACGGCTGAACTTCGCATAGAAATCAGCGTACTTCGCCGCGTCGCTCTTCGCTTCCCCATCAAGGAACTTCAGAAAACGCTTCGTGATGACGTCCCCGAGCTTCTGCACAAGGGCACTGTCCTGCATGGTCTCCCGCGATATGTTGAGCGGCAGATCGTCGCTGTCGATCACCCCGCGCAGAAACCGCAGCCAGTCGGGCAGCAACCCCTTCGGATGCGGATCAATCAGCACCCTCCGGCAGTACAGCGCCACCCCCGGCTCGGTCTGACCCATGCCCCATGGCTCAGGATTCTCCCCGGGCACAAATACCAGCGAATTGATCACCAGCGGAGCATCCGCATTGAAATGAAGCCGGTAGCGCGGCTCGTCCCACGCGTGCGCGATGAACTTGTAGAACTCCACGTACTGCTCGTCTGTCACCTCGCTCCGGTTCTTCAGCCACAACGCCTCCACCGCATTCGCCCGCTCCCCGTCCAACTGCACCGGAAACGGCACGAAATTCGAATACCGCTTCAGCAGCTCCGAAATCCGCCAGCCGCGCGCATAATCCGCCTGATCCTCGCGCAGATGAATCACCACCCGCGTGCCCCGCGGACGGTCGGCCGCTTCCTCCACCGTATAACCACTCCGCCCATCACTGCTCCAATGCAGCGCCCCGGAATCAGGCCGCCACGACTTCGTGTACACATCCACACGGTCGGCCACCATGAAAACACTGTAGAATCCCACGCCGAAACGCCCAATCACATTCCCAGCCGCCGCCGCCCCCGCCTCCAGATTCTGCAGAAAGGCCTTCGTGCCACTGTGCGCAATCGTCCCCAGATTCTCCACAAGTTCCTCCCGCGTCATCCCAATTCCCGCATCCTCAATCGTCAGCGTCCGCCCTTCCTCGTCCGTGCGGATCGAAATCTCCAGCGGCAACTCCCCATCAGCCACTTCTGCTCCCGTCAGCTTCAGATGCCTCAGCTTTTCCTGCGCATCCGACGCATTCGATACCAGTTCCCTCAGAAAAATCTCCCGGTCCGTATACAGGGAGTGAATGACAATGTCGAGAAGCTGCCTGACTTCCGCCTGAAAGGCCTGCGTATGGGGGGTCTCTGTGCTCATTCTGAATCTGTGGTTCCGTTGAAGTGAAGCGCCCCTCTGTACGCAGAGGAGACGACCTGTCAAAGCGGTGCCACCAGCATAAGCTGTCTCGGCTTCCCCGGCATCCCACCCGGCAAGCTTGTGAAAAATTTCACAAATTCGGGTTGCCGCGGCAGCCCTCGGATCGAATCCTCCCGGAACCCATCCGGTCTCCGCGCGCGGCTACCCATGAATCCTTCCAGCACCATGGCCATCACCTACAAATCCGGCAAGCTGCCGCACCCGAAAGAACACCGCATGATCTTCCGGAACGTAGACCGGGAGGGATGGGACACCTCCATCGACTGCTACCTGCGCGAGGGCGGCTACGAACAGCTCCGCAAGGCCCTCAAGATGGAACCCAAGGCCATCACCGAGGAAGTGAAACTCAGCGGCCTGCGCGGCCGAGGCGGGGCAGGCTTCCCCACGGGCGTCAAATGGACCTTCATCCCCCCGAACAATACCAAGCCGGTCTACCTGATCTGCAACGCGGACGAAAGTGAACCCGGCACGTTCAAGGACCGCTACATCATCCATCAGGACCCCCACCAGCTCATCGAGGGCATGACCATCTCCTGCTTCGCCGTAGGAGCCCACCTCGCCTACATCTACATCCGCGAGGAATTCCCGGAAGGTGCCCAGATCCTCGAGAAGGCGATCGCCGAGGCCCGCGCCCGAGGCTTCCTCGGCAAAAACATCTGCGGCTCGGGATTCGACCTCGAAATCTACGTGCACCGCGGAGCCGGTGCCTACATCTGCGGCGAAGAAACCGGCCTCATCGAGAGCCTCGAAGGAAAACGGCCCTACCCACGCATCAAACCACCCTACTTCCCAGCCGCTCTCGGCCTCTACCTCTGCCCCACCATCGTCAACAACGTCGAAAGCCTCTGCCACGTCCGCCACATCCTTGCCATGGGCGGAGCCGAATACGCCAAACTCGGTACACCGCGCAATACCGGCACCCGCATCCTCTGCGTCAGCGGTGACGTCGTCCGCCCCGGCTACTTCGAAGTCCAGGTCGGCAAAGTCACCATGGGCGAAGTCATCAATGACATGTGCGGAGGCCTCCGCCCCGGCAGGAAACTCAAAGCCATCATCCCCGGAGGATCGTCCGCCAAGGTCCTCCGCGCCGACGAAACCTTCAAAGTCAAACAACCGGACGGCAGCATGAAGGAACTCTCCGTCTGGGACATCCCCATGGACTTCGATACCATCGCCGCCTGCGGATCCATGGCCGGTTCCGGCGGCGTCATCATCATGGACGACTCCCGCAGCATGGCGTGGGTTCTCAATAACCTCAACGCCTTCTACGCCCACGAAAGCTGCGGCCAATGCACCCCGTGCCGCGAAGGCAGCCTCTGGATGCGCAAAATCAGCGACCGCATCGCCGGCGGCACGGCTTCCCCGGAAGACGTCTCCCTCCTCGAAAGCGTAGCCTACCAGATCGATGGCAAAACCATCTGCGCCTTCGGCGAAGCCTGCTCATGGCCCACCGAAAGCTTCATCGCCAAATTCCGCGACGAACTGACCGCTGCCACCCGGCCGGAAAACCGCGGCCGCCTCCATACCGACGAAGCCCGCCTCGCCGCCGCCAGCCTCTGAACCGTCAGGACCGGATCCACTGAAACAGACAAGGGGAAACCACCGTACCGCTTCATAGAACTGAAGCTGCCACCGGTGTTCCTCCGCAGGAACTTTCCCTTTGCACCCTCTCCCCCGTCCCCTACCCTCCCTCAATCCATGAACACTACCCAGGTTTTCTTCGCCATGCCCATCGGAGGTCAGGAAATGTTCCTGATCTTTCTGGCCATCCTCCTCCTCTTCGGAGCCAAAAAACTCCCGGAAT
>CAZSDE010000006.1:0-24637 GCA_964605435.1 uncultured Akkermansia sp. | reverse complement strand
GGTCTGGTCATGGAACGCGGCACCCGCACCTCCATCGCGCCCGATGGCCGCACCGGCGCCGCCCCTGTCGCAGCACCGGAATCCTTCCGCACCCTCGCCCGGCCGGACTCATGGAACCACTACCGCATCGTGGCCACCGGACCCCACACCGAAGTCTGGATCAATGACACGCTTTGCGGGATGCTGGACGATCATGAATCCGGCAAGGCAAGGCTCACGGGCCAACTCGCCCTTCAGCTTCACGCAGGCCCAGGCCCGGCCAGAATCCAGTTCCGCAACCTCAAGCTGCGCCACCTCGGCGAAACTCCCCCGGTTCCCGCCGCAACCCCGGCCGCATCCCCGGAAGCCGACCGCGCCAGCGAACCCCGCGACGCCGGAGGGTCGCCGCTGCCGCTCGATTTCGAAAGCGGATCCCTGAGCGGATGGACCGCCACCGGCAAGGCGTTCGCAGACCAGCCCATCAAGGGCGACACCGTGAGCGCCCGTGGCCGCGGACAGCGCAGCAACCACGCCGGCCAATGGTGGGTGGGCGGATACGAACGCAGCCTCTCGGACGCCCCCACCGGATCACTCACCTCCACACCATTCCCAGCCTCGCATCCCTGGGCCAGCTTCCTCATCGGGGGCGGCAGCAACCCCCGCAGCGTCCGCGCCGAAATCGTCGCCGCCGACACCGGCAAGGTCTTCCATACCGCCGCGGGCAACGATGCGGAGACCATGCGCCGCGAACTCCTCGATCTCCGCCCCCTCGCCGGAAAACTCATTTTCATCCGCCTCATCGACGACAGCAGCGGTCCGTGGGGGCACCTTAACTTCGACGACTTTCTCTTTCACGACTCCGCCCCGGATTTCCCGGAGACAGCCCGCAGCCGTCAGCAGGAAAGCCCAGTCCTCTGGCACCTCCAGCCCAACCCAGCTCCACATGGCACCACCGGAAATCCATCCGCCCGCCAGACTGTCGCCGGCATGATGCTGACCCACGGATTCAAGGCAGAACTGATCGCGGCGGAACCCGACGTCGTCCAGCCCATCGCCTTCTCCATCGACGACGCCGGACGCCTCTGGATCCTTGAAGGCCTCAGCTACCCTAACAAGCAGCCGGAGGGCAAGGGGCGCGACCGCATCGTGGTGCTCGGCGATGGCGACGGCAACGGATCCTTCGAGACGCGCACGGTTTTCATGGAAGGACTGAACCTCGCCAGCGGCATCGAGACGGGTTTCGGCGGCGTGTTTGTCGGGGCGGCCCCGGAGCTTCTGTTCATTCCGGACCGCAATGGCGACCTCGTTCCGGATGGGCCGCCGGAAGTCCTCCTCGATGGCTGGGGCTTCCAGGATACCCACGAGACACTCAACAGCTTTTCCTGGGGACCCGACGGCTGGCTCTACGGCTGCCAGGGGGTCTTCACTTCCTCGCAGATCGGTCCACCGGGCAGCGCGCCGGACCAGCGCATCCCTCTCAATGCCGGCGTCTGGCGCTTCCACCCCGTCAGCCGGAAATTCGAGGTGTTCGCGCACGGCGGCAGCAACCAGTGGGGCCTCGATTACAACGAATACGGCCACTTTTTCATGACCCACTGCCGCAGCTTCTTCGGGGGTGGCGGCACCACCTGCGTGCTCCGGCATGGCCACTTCTGGAATCAGGCCAACCAGGGATATGCTCCCTTTCTTTGCTCAACCGCCCCGGATTTCGCCCCCGCCCTCCGCAACTACCTGCCGGCGTCCGCGCAGTACGACAGCGGCGAGGGAGGAGCCGGAAAACCGGGCTCCACCGCCATCTTCGGGGGCCATTCCCACATCGGCACCCTCATCTATCAGGGAACCAATTGGCCCAGCCGCTTCCGGGGCCACCTCTTCACTCACAACCTGCACGGCCACCAGATCAATCACCAGCAGAACGTCCGGCGCGGCAGCGCCTACGAAACCCTCCACGCCGGAGCCGACCTCGCCTTCACCCCGGACCCACGCTACATGGGCGTCGACCTCCAGAGCGGACCGGACGGAGCCGTCTACATCATCGACTGGTTCGACCAGCAGCACTGCCATACGCCCATCGAGGAAAAATGGGACCGCTCGAACGGCCGTGTCTACCGCCTCGCATGGGCCGCAGGCGACCGCCCCGTGAAGGTGAACCTTGCCAGCCTGACTGCTCTGCAGCCCGCGGATCTCCAGCAGCACGAAGACGTCTGGTACCGCCGCCACGCGCGCCGGCTGCTCATGGAACGGGCCACCGCCGGCCACCTTGAGCCCGCAGCCATCGCCTCCCTCACTTCCCTCGCCAGAAGCCCGGACGCCCCGCTGGCCCTGCGCGGATTGTGGTCCCTTCACCAATGCGCTCAGCTCAGCCCCGATCTACTTGCCAATGCCGCCACCCACGGGCACGAAAGCGTCCGCGCATGGGCCGTCCAGCTGGGTACGGAATCCTCCGGCCCACGGCTGGCCGAGCCGGTGATCGCCTCGCTCGCCGCCGACGATCCGTCCGCCATGGTCCGGCTCGCCATCGCCTCCGCCCTCCCCAATCTCAAGCCATCCCTCGCATGGCAGGTCGTCGCCTCGCTCGCTTCGCATGCCGAGGACCAGCACGATCGCTTTCTTCCGAAGATGATCTGGTGCGGACTGGCCCCGCTCTGCCCACACGACTGGCCGCGCGCCTTCAGCATCGCTTCCCGTTCCCCACTGCAGGAAATCTGCGACAGCATGACATGGTTCGCAGCACAGCAGCCGGATGGCCGCGCCGCCCTTGCGGAATTCATCGCCTCCCTCCCGCCGGACGCCGCCGGACGAGCCATCCGCATCGCAGCCTTCGCACTCCAGCAGTCGGCCCCGTTGCCCCCGCCTCAAGGCCTCGCCCGGGCAGCCGCGGCCGCCGGGCCCCAGCCGGCAGCGGAAGTCAGCGCTGCCATGGACGAACTCGCCGCTCTTTTCGGAGATACCGCCGTCCTTGCCGGAAAACGGAAACTGCTCGCCGACACCGCAGCACCCATGCGGGCACGCCAAGCCGCCTTCGCTCTCCTTGCCCGCATGAACGACGCCGAAGCCCTGCCGCTTTTCCGATCGCTTCTGGACGATCCGGAATTCCGCAGCGAAGTGATTCCCCTGCTCGCCCGCAGCCCTGACCCGGCCACTGCTGAAGCCATTCTCGCCCGCTACACGCAGCTGCCCCCAGCCGAACGCAGCGCTGCCCTCAACACATTGACCAGCCGACCGACATTCGCGCTCGCCCTCGTCAGCGCCATGGCAAAAGGCACGTTTCCGAAGGCCGATCTCACCGCCCTCCACCTCCGCCAGATGCAGCAGCTCGGCAGCCCGGAACTCAACGAAGCCCTCACGAAAACATGGGGCCGCTTCAACCCCACCAGCGATTCCGCCAAGGCCACCGTCGCCCGCTTCTCGAAACTCTTCCGCGAAGCCCCCCTCTGGGCCTACGACACCGGCAAAGGCCGCGAAGTCTTTCAGAAGGTCTGCGCTTCCTGTCACGCCCACGGCGGCGGTGAAGCAAAAATCGGTCCCGACCTCGGCGGCACATGGAGCCACGGAGCTGACTACTTCCTCGAAAACATCGCCGACCCCAACGCCGTCATCGGAGACGCCTACCAACTCACCACGGTCACCCGCCAGGATGGCTCCGTAACCGCCG
The DNA here is from genome assembly GCA_964605435.1 of uncultured Akkermansia sp. Classification (GTDB taxonomy): domain Bacteria; phylum Verrucomicrobiota; class Verrucomicrobiia; order Verrucomicrobiales; family V1-33; genus V1-33. The sequence continues at coordinate 21,003 of CAZSDE010000006.1, read as the reverse complement.
GTGCCATCGCAAGGGAATCCCCGGACTCCATCACCCTCCGCACCATCACGGAATCAGTCACCATTCCCAACAGCCAGATCAAGTCGCGCGAAACCTTCGCCCAGAGTCTCATGCCCCCTGGCCTCCTCGAGGCCCTCTCCGAACGCGAAGTCATCGAACTCCTCAAGTTCCTCACCGCCAAACCCTAGAAAACCCGCGGAGGAATCCTCGAGCGCGCCCTGGCCCCACCCCGGCCCCCGCGGGACTTTCAGGCCGGAAAACCACGCCAAAAAAAACAAACAGGCAGCGGAAGGACGCCCGCTGCCTGCATGCAATGGAAAAACTTTCCTGAAAGCCTCAGTGGCAACCGCAGCCGGATCCACAGCTTCCGCCCTGCGAAGCAAAATCGGATTCCGCAGGCACCCGGCCGAGTTCCAGGGTCCGGCCCACATAGGCCGTGATCATGCCCTCGATTTCCTGAAGGGTATTGCGGGCTTCGGCAAATGCCTGAACCGCAGGATCACCCAGCACATCGCGGCGCATGGCCTCGAAGCGGTCGGCTTCCTCTTCACTGATCTCCTCACCGGATTGCTGCTTCTGATGCAGCGTTTCCCCCAGATTCGCGAGGGCGGCATAGCCACGGGTGGCCTCCGGATTCTGCAGGAAGCGCTCGACCCGGTTACGGGCGTCGATGACGCTTTCGTCCTGAAGCAGGGCTTCGCAGAGTTCACGGATCTTCTCTCCGAGGTCGAGCCTCGGCTTCACGTCGTCGTCAGCACCAATGATAAGCATGCCGGCTTTGTACCCCCCCGGATGCCCCTTGCCAATCGCCATTTCGACCCCGCGTGAATTTTCCTCACTGGTGTTGTCACAAATCGCCAATCCCGGTAGTCTCCGGGTGACATGCGTAACCTTTTCCCATCCGTTGCCCTGCCGCTCGCAGCCGCTGTTCTCGCCGGCCTGCCTGACTCCAGCGTAGCCCAGCTCCCGCCGAAAGCCGCAGCGGCACCCGCTCCACAGACCGCCCCACCCGCCAAACTGCTCGACGAAGCCGCCGCCGCCAAACTGCTCGCCCAGCTCGAGGAAGTGAACCGCAGCATGGAGGAAAAGAAATACGGATATAATTCCGGCATCATCCGCGACCTCCGCGACGCCGGCAGCTCCGGCGACAAAGCCTTCGGCCTCTGGCTCGACTGCATGAAACTCCTCGAATTCGAGGAACGCGGACGCTCCGGAGCGGATTTCTCGGAATGGAAGCGCAATCAGACAAAGTCGGCCAACAACGAACGCGACGCCAGCCTCCAGCTCCAGGTGCAGTGGCTCACGGTCGTCGTCATGGATGCCAATGCCCGCACGCCCTCGGCCCGCGCCGAAGTCGTCAGCAGCGCCGTCGCCTACATCGATAACCTGCTCGCCTTCATGAAGAAGAACGACGGCAAGGGCGTTCCCGGCGGCGATGTCATCGGCAGCGTCTTCGGACGGCGCTACAAACTCGATGTCACCGTCGGCCGCCAGGAAGGCGGTGCCACCCGCGACCCCGGCGATATCGGCGGAATCTACGAATCCGTCATCTTCCCGTATTACCGCGAAAACCGCATGGCTTCCAGCCTCATGCAGGCATGGACCAAACGGATCGCCCAGGAAACAGAAGCGGCCGCCGCTCCCGGCTTCCGCGAGGCGGAAGAGAAATTCGTGGCAGAACGGCTGCCCCGGCTGCGCTGGGGACAGATGCGCGAACTGTTTGCGCTCGGTCAGCAGGAAACCGCAGCGGCTTCCATGCTGGCTCACATCAAGACCAACATGGCCCACCGCGAAGCCGGCAACTGGATCGAGGAACTCCGCAATCTCCTCGCCAACGACAGCAAACCCGCCGCCACTGCCGCCAACGCCCCGGCGGCCGCCGTCACCCCCGCCCCCGCGGAAACCCCTGCAGCCCCCGCAGCGACCAACGGAGAGGTAGCCGACCCCTTCGGCGGAATCGGGGAACCCGTACCCGCCCCGGAACCCGGCCCCGAAGCGGAAGCGCCAGCGGCCGCGAAGCCGGAGACCCCGGCTGCCGGAGGACGTCCCGCACCTGGGACCCGCCCCGGCCCGGCCTTCCCGGCTCCCGACAGCCGTGCTCCGAAGCGATGAAATGCGGGATCGCTGAAAGAAGTTGCATCCCGCGCACGTGGGATCGATACACAGAGAAACTGTAGACACACTCCTGCCAACCTCCCATGAAACGCACCATCAGCACCCTGATCCTAGCCGCCAGCGCCCTGTTCCTCGCCAACTGCGCCTGCCCCAGCGGTTCTTCCTGCTCGTCCTGCACCGCCGGTTCCCACGCGCACGGCAAGTGCAACAGCGCCCATTGCTCGGCCTGCTCGAAAGGCAAGTGCTGCGGAAAATGCGGTGCCTCCGCCGCGGCCTGCAAATCCTGCAACTGATCCCGGCGGACCCTGAACCGGGCCTCCTCCTTCACCGCCGCAGCGGCTCCGTGCCCTGCGGCTTTTTCATGCCCGCTGGCGGTCGTCCAGCGTGATGACGCACTCAAGGTGCTTCGTCTGCGGAAACAGATCGAAGGGCTGCACCCGCACGGCTTCGTAGCCACCGTCCATGAATTCCCGCAGGTCGCGCATCTGAGTCGCCGGATTGCAGCTCACATAAACCACGCGCCGCGGCCGGAAAGCAAACAACTGCTGCAGAAACACGGAATCCGTCCCCCGCCTCGGCGGATCAATCACCACCGCCGATTCCGGACCAGGCAAGGCCATGCCCCCGAAAACCGACTCGGCACTGCCCGCCACAAACCGGCAGTTGGCCAACCCATTGCGGGCCGCATTCTGAGCCGCCCGCGCCACCGCCGTCTCGGAAATCTCCACGCCCGTGACCGACTCGAAAACCCGGGCCGCAAAGAGGCTGAAGAGACCGCTGCCGCAGTAGGCATCCACAAGGTGGCGGGCACCCGATTCCCGTGCCTGCGCCACCGCATACGTCACGAAAGGCTCGAGAATGAACGGATTGTTCTGGAAGAAATCGCCGGCAAGAAAGCCGAAGGTCAGACCGCCCACGGTTTCGCTGGCTTCCTGCCTGGGATCAGTCCGGCATCGCGCAGCAACAGTGTCGCGCCCCGCTTCCACGTCTTTCCATGGACCGATTCCCGTACCGCCGGCAGGGCAGCATTGATGGCATCGGTTGCAATGGCACAATGCGGCACATCGACCAGTTCCTGACGCCGTCCGTGCCTCAGAAAACCGATTTCCCCGGCCCGGCCTTCCCGGTCGGGAGCGAAGTGCGGCGTGATCTTCGAACGGTAGCCATACGCACGGGGCGACGGAATGACCGGCTCCACGGGCAGTTCCACCTTTGCCATGTGGTGCAGCAATTCCGCCACCTGCCGCTGCTTCCAGCGCAATTGTTCCTCATAGGCGAGGTTCTGATACTGGCAGCCACCACAGCTTCCAAACAACGGACAGCAGGGTTCCACCCGATGCGGAGACGGCACCACCACGCGCACCAGATCCGCTTCGCTGAAATTCCGGTCGTTGCGGTACACCCGGGCAGCGACGGTTTCGCCGGGGAGCGCAAACGGCACCAGCACCACCCAGCCATTCACCCGCCCAAGCCCCTGCCCCATGTTGGTCAGGGTGGTAATCTCGACGGTGATCTCCTCGTGATAGGCAAACGGATGCGGAACAAACTTCCGCGGCGGACGGGATGCTTCCTTCATGTCTGCGGCCGCGTTCCTCCGAGCCTCATGCTCACAAACTGCCCCACCGTCGCCCACAGGGAAATGGCCGCAATCACCGCAAATAGCGTCCCCTGGTACCAGAAATGACCTTCCTTGGTGCCCGCCGAAACCGCCTTGGCAATGCTGAATGCCTTGGGCCCGCTCTGCGCCAGCAGGAGAAAGCTCAGCATCAGTCCAGCCCAGCGCGCCCACGGCACTCCGGCAGTCACCAGCCGCGCCATGGCCACCGCCAGCACCGCCGCCACCCCGCAGACAATCAGTCCCGTCTTCCCTTTCAGGTAAAGGGCCACGGATCCCATGATGGGATCGTAGAGCACGCTCGCCAGGCCGGGAATCAGCAGCAGAAAGGCATACGCCAGCAGGATCTTCGATTGCGTCTTCATCCGGAACCCCTGCCCCGGAGCAACGATGCCCGCAACCGGCTCTTGCAGCCGCCCGAAAGAGCTTCGCCCGCCCCGCTGTATCCTGTCAGCGAATCCCTCAGCCCTTCCGCACCGCCATGAATCCCCGCAATCCTTCCCTCAGCCGGCGCCAGCTTCTCCAGAACGCCGGGGGCGGATTCGGCTGGCTCGCCCTCCAGTCGATGCTCGCCCGCACCGGCATGGCCGCTTCCCTCAATCCCATGACCGCACGCGCTGCCCAGCGTGCCGCCAGTGCCAAATCCGTGATCTGGATCTTCGCCAACGGTGGACCCAGCCACGTCGATACATGGGATTACAAACCGGAACTGCAGAAGCGCGACGGCCAGACTCTCGCCGGCTTCGATAGCAAGACAGGATTCTTTCCGGATGCCGTCGGCCCCCTCATGGCTTCGCCCTTCCAGTGGGCCCAGCACGGCAGCAGCGGCACATGGGTGAGTGACCTCTTCCCCCATCTCTCCCGCCATGTGGACAAGATGGCGTTCATTCACTCCTGCCACACGGAAAGCAATAATCACAGCCCGGCCCTCTTCATGATGAATACCGGGTTCACCCGCATGGGCTACCCCTGCGTCGGTTCATGGGTCACCTACGGCCTCGGCTCCGAGAGCGACAGCCTTGCGTCGTTCGTCGTCATGAGCGACCCCCTCAACCGCGGCCTGCCCAAGGGAAATGCCAGCAACTGGGGAGCCGGCTTCCTCCCCAGTGTCTACCAGGGCACCTGGCTGCGTCCCCAGGGAGAACCCATCGACAATCTCCGGCGGCCGGAATCCATTACCCCGGACCGCCAGCGCGCCCAGCTCGACCTCCTCGCCAGCCTCAATGAGTCCGCCCTCGCCGCCAGCCCGCTCGAAAATGAACTGGCGGCCCGCATCGAAAGCTTCGAACTCGCCTACCGCATGCAGTCCGCCGCCCCCGATGCCTTCGCAATCGCGTCGGAACCGGAACACATCCGCAAGCTGTACGGCATCGGGGAAAAACACTGCGGACATTTTGCCTCGCAATGCCTGACAGCCCGCCGCATGGTCGAACGCGGAGTCCGCTTCGTGCAGATCTACAGCGGCGGCATGGAAAATCAGCAGAGCTGGGACTGCCACATGGATCTCGTCGGCAATCACCGCGGCTTCGCTGCCGAGGCCGATCAACCGGTCGCTGCCCTCCTCGCCGATCTCGACCAGCGCGGACTGCTCGACAGCACCCTCGTCATCTGGGCCGGCGAATTCGGCCGCCTCCCCGTTTCGCAGAAGGGCGGAAAACCAGGACGCGACCACAACCCGCACGCCTTCACCGCATGGCTCGCAGGTGGCGGCGTCCGCGCCGGAGTCCATTACGGAGCCACCGACGAAATCGGTCACAAGGCCGCCGTCGACAAGGTTCACGTCCGGGATTTCCATGCCACCCTGCTGGCTCTCCTCGGACTGGATCACGAAGCCCTCTCGTTCCGCTTCCAGGGACTCGACCAGCGGCTCACCGGCGTGGAACACTGCCGCGTCATCAAGGAAATCATGGCCTGAGAATCGAAAGCCGCGCGTTCCATTGCGGCATTGTCAGCCCCATGGCCGCGTGATAGGAAACGCCTTCATGCGACTCTCTGCCCTGACCGCCTCTCTGCTCGCTGCTTCCGCGTCCTGCGCGGCCGCCGCCGACTACGCCATCGTGGTTTCCTCCAGAACCGCTGCCGACCCAGCGTGGAGTGCCGTGGTCTCCGCCCTCGCGGAGAAGCGCAAGGCCACCGTGCTCAAGTGGGAGAAATCCCCGGAAGAAATCCTCCCCGCCCTCGCTGCCCAGCACCCGCAGTTCACCTGCTTCCCGGCCACTTCCGCCGAAACTACCAAGGCCTTCGTCAATGCCATTCACCGCATGAGCCGGAAACTGGACAGCGATCCATGGACCGATACCCGCTGGGGCATTCTGACGGGACTGACCGCGGATGACGCCATGAAGTGCGTTGCCGAAACGGATCCTCTGACCATCCGCAGGGTCGGGTCGGGCACGGAACTGGCCATGGACCGCATCGTCGAAGGCTCATGGTACTGCGAACTGCGCCAAGGCCACATGGTGTCCAAGAAACCCGGGGGTGAAGCCTCCGAAGGCAAGGCTCCTGACGACACCACCGCCGCCCTCGTGTCCCTCATCAACGAAGGCAAACCGGACCTCTGGGTGACCTCAGGCCACGCCACGGAACGCGACTGGATGATCGGATTCCGCTACCAGAATGGCTTCTGGAAAAGCAAAGGCGGGCGGCTCTACGGCGAAGACACGGGCGGTCGCACCTTCGATGTTCAGAGCCCCAATCCGAAAGTCTACCTGCCCATCGGCAACTGCCTCATGGGCCACATCGACGGACCCGATGCCATGGCGCTGGCCTACATGCATTCCGCAGGGGTCCGCCAGATGATCGGCTACGTGGAACCGACATGGTACGGCTACATGGGCTGGGGCATGCTCGACTACTTCGTGGAACAGCCAGGCCGCTACACGCTCAGCGAAGCATTCACCGCAAACAATATCGCTCTCGTCCATCGGCTCCAGATGGCCTGTCCGGAAGCCCTCGCGGTCACCACCTACGGCAGCATGGGACAAACCAGAACTCCCCTGAAACTCTCCCCTGCCGGCAAGGAAGCGGGACTCGCCGCCATGGATGTCAGCGGCCTGCTCTTCGACCGCGACATGGTCGCCTTCTACGGCGATCCGGCATGGGACGCACGCATGGCCGAGGGCAAATGCAACTACGGTCAGACCCTCACCGAATCGGATGGCACATGGACCCTCACCATCACTCCGCAGGCCGGAGACGACTCATGGAAAACGGTGAACCGGAATGGCTCGCAGCGCGGCGGACGTCCCATCATCGCCTTCCTGCCGCAGCGCATTGATCCCGCCAGCATCAGGATCACAGAAGGCAAGGAACACCAGCCAGTCATCGCAGACGACTTCGTGCTGGTGCCGCTGCCGGGCGAAGGCGCGGCCGCCGAACCCGTCCGCGTGGTCTTCACCGCGAACCGCCCGTGAACAGGAGGAATTCCGGGGGAGTGCATCACGAGGTCTGACGCGGCACGGCATGGAAGTTCTTCCGTCTCCCGAGAACGCATCGGTGGCTGACGCGCCTGCCGCAGAACCCGCCACTGGTTCCCGTGCTCCCTCATGGTCGTCGCTGTGGCGTGTCGTCGAGAATCAGTCGCACAATGCCTTCAATGACAAGGTAGCCCAGTTCATCCTGCTGGCGGTCGCGGAAGTCACCGCCGTGAGCACATGGTACCCTCAGATCGTCAGCGCCCTGCTCGTGCTTCCCCAGATGTTTCTGGCCCCGGCCGCCGGATGGATTTCGGATCACTGCTCGAAGCGCCGCATCCTTGTGTGGTGCAGCCTCTCGCAGGTGCTGCTGCTCGGCTGCATTGCCGCATCGTTCACCGCGCACGCCTTCTGGACCGCCACCGGCCTGTTCTTTCTGCTCGCCGTGCAGGCTGCCATCTACGGACCTGCCAAGGCCGGCATTGTCAAGGAACTCGTGGGCGGTCGCTTCCTCACCAAAGCCGCCGGATGGATGCAGCTGACCATGGTGCTCGCCTTCGCAGTGGGCCAGTACACGGGTGGCCGGGCCTTTGCTCACTTCCATGACCATGTCTTCGGAGGCGATCCATGGCGCTCCGCCGCCCTGCCGGTCGGTATGCTTGCCGTGCTCGCCGTCGTGCCCCTGCTGCTTTCCCTCCAGGTCGAAGCCACGCCGGCCCACTGCAGCGGCCGATTCCACCGCGGATTGCTGACTGCGCATTTCCGGCAGCTGGATGACCTCATGGCCGGGCGGCGCATCCGGCTGACGGCGCTGGGTGTCTCGTTCTTCTGGCTCGCGGCGACCATGCTCACCCTCATGCTCATCGAACTGGCAGCGGAAACGGACCCCAATCCGGCGACGCGCGCCGCCACCAGTTCCATCAGCCTTGGCTTCGTCGCCATCGGAGTCGCCATCGGCAGTCTGCTCACCGGAAAGCTGTCGGCCAACCGCGTCGAACTCGGGCTCGTTCCCATCGGGGGAGCAGGCATGGCGCTGGCCTGCGCCGGAGCGTTCCTGTGCCATCCGGGCAGCACCTCCTTTGCCCTCATGGTGTTCCTGATCGGATGCTTCGGGGCCATCTTCATGATTCCACTGCACGCGAGTCTTCAGGATCTGGTGGATCCGGTCCGCCGCGGCCGTCTGCTTTCAGCAGCGGGGCTCCTTGATTCGCTCGGCATGATTGCGGGCATCGCGCTGCAGTTCCTGCTCATGAAGGCAGGCGTCGGGGTCCGCTGGCAGTTCCTCCTCCTTGGTCTGCTGTGCCTCGCCGCGTCGGTGTTCGTGCTCCGCATCATTCCGCAGAGCTTTCTGCGCTTTCTCACCGTGGGACTGATCCGGGTGGTGTACCGCCTGCGGCTGGTGCACGCGGACCGCGTGCCCGAGACAGGATCTGCCCTCCTCCTCAGCAATCACGTGAGCTACATCGACGGCTTCGTGCTTTCCTCCGCCAGCGAGCGGCCCGTGCGCTTTGCCGCCTTCGACTTCTTCTTCCGCAGCCCGGTCCTCGGACAGTTTCTGCGGCATTTCGGAGTCGTTCCCATCTCCAGCACACGCGCCAAGGACGGCATCGTCCAGATGGGAAATCTCCTGCGGGAAGGACAGATCGCCTGCGTCTTTCCAGAAGGCCAGCTCACCCGCACCGGCATGATGAATCCCATCCGCAAGGGATTCGAACTGATTGCCAGGCGCGGCGAAGCTCCGGTCATTCCCGTCTACATGGACGACCTCTGGGGATCGATTTTCTCGTCGGAACGGAGCAAGCGCCTGCGGCGTCATCCCCACCACCTTCCCTATCACATTTCCATACTGTTCGGCCCACCCCTGCCGCCGGCCGAGGCCACCGTGGAACGGGTGCGCCGCGAGTTCCAGGCGCTCGCCGCAGCCGCCCTGGAGCAGCGGGGCGAGGTCAATCAGGGCATGCCGCTGGCCGTGGCCCGGGCGCTGTGCCGTCAGCCATGGCGTCCGGCCGTGCTGGCTGGAAGGAATTCCCGGAACCGGCTCCGCCGCGGGGAACTGCTGGCGGCCTCGCTCCAGATGGCCCGGCGGTGGTCACAAGTGGCCGGAGCGCGCACCGCCGTGGTGCTTCCACCCGGTACCGATGCCGTGACGGCCTGCGTGGCCCTTGCCCTGTGTGGCCGCGGTGCGGTTTCGGTCGATCCCGCCGTGCGCTGCGACGCCGCGCAGCTGCGTGAACTCATGCAAAGGGAAGAACTGGTCACGGCCGTGACGACGACGGCGGTGTATCATGCGCATCCGGAATTTCCATGGCCGGATCACGTGCTCTTTCTCGATGCCGAGAGGGAGGAGAGCGACCCCCTGCAGTTCGCACTGCTGCTGGGAGCGGCGTGGCTGGCTCCGGCATTTGCGGTTCACTGGCTGCTGCCACGGGAACGCGGTGATGGCGGCGGAGGCGGCATCACCGCCGGGGATGGGCAGCCCCGCGGTGCCGTCCTCAACGGCAGGGAACTGATGCTGCAGACCGAAATGCTGCGGGGAACGGATCTCATGCGCGAAGGCGAGGCCCTGCTCAATCTTTCCGGGTTTTCCTGTCCGGAGGGATACCTTGCAGGGCTCTGGGCTCCGCTGCTGCGCGGAATTCCCCTCATGATTCCTGCTCCGGGTGACGGAACGCCCGAGGCTTACTTCCGCCCGGACGATGCGGCCCCGGACCTAGCCGTGGGACCACCCGCGGCGGCCGCCGGACTGGCCGCAGGCGCATGGGGACCATCGCTGCGGGTGTATCTGCACACTGGAGAGTCCTGCCCCGGCGTGCCTGAGGAGTTTCCGGGCTGCCGCTGTTTCGCACCCTTCAGCCTCGGTGGATTCGTAGCTGTATCGATGCCGGATCCCCCCATGCTCACCAGTACCGCAGAACCTCAGGCCGGCATGCGGCAAGGGAGCTGCGGACGCCTCCTCACGGGAGTGCGCGCCAGCGATGACAGCTCCGGTCTGCTCATTGAACTGCCCGGAGGCCGACGCCTTCTCCTGCCGCAAGGCTCGCGTATCGACGAAGACAGCTTCCTCTTTCTGAATTCAGCAGAGTCATGAAGCGGCGCGCCTTTCTCTTTTCTGCCGCGGCCGCCAGCGGTTCGGCCGCGCAGCTCTGGACACCCGCGCGGCCCGGGCATGCATGGCAGTTCCCCCGCGATCACTACAGCCACGATGGCTACCGGACGGAATGGTGGTACCTCACGGGCATTCTCAGGGACCAGCGCAACCATCCGCATGGATTCCAATTCACCATCTTCCGGCGCGGACTGCGGCCCCCCGGACAACGGCCAGCCGTCCGTTCGCGGTTTGTCGCGGACGATTTCGCCATGGGGCATTTCACGCTGAGCGATGCGGAAGTCCGGCGTTTCCGCTACCGTCAGGAAATCAGCCGCGGTGCCTTTGGCGAAGCCGGTTTCGGTGCGCCCGGACAACCACGTCTCGCATGGATCGGCAAGGACGAGATCCGCTGCGAACCGGATGGTTCTCTGGCCATGGTATCGCACCCGGATGAAGCCTCCGTGATCTCCCTGCGCATGACTCCCACCGGCCCGCCAGTGATTCACGGGGAAAACGGAGACCTGGGCGTGAGCCGCAAGGCAGCCGGCGAAGACAATGCGTCGCTCTACTATTCCCTCACCCGCATGAAGGCAGAGGGCACCATCGCCACCGAGGGCACCGCCCATCCCGTGACGGGACAGGTCTGGCTCGACCGCGAATGGGCCAGCAATCAGCTGGCTCCCGATCAGATCGGCTGGGACTGGTTTTCCCTCAGCCTGTCCGATGGCGGCGACCTCATGCTGTACCGTCTGCGGACTGCGAACGGCACGGATCCATTCTCCAGCGGCACGCTCGTCCGGCCGGGCGCAGCGCCACGGCACCTGAAATCCGGCGATTTCACCATGAAGCCTCTGAAGACATGGAAAAGCCCGGCGACCGGCGGAGCGTATCCGATGTCGTGGGAGCTTGCGGTGCCCTCCGCGGGGATCGAACTCTCGGTGCAGGCGGTCTTCCCGGAACAGGAACTCGCCCTCCAGCCAGTCTCCTACTGGGAAGGCATGGTGCGCGCCACCGGATCATCGGGAGGGCGTAGCCTCGCAGGCGAAGGCTATCTTGAAATGACAGGCTACGCCGCTCCGCTCCAGGCACTGCAGCGCTGATCGGACAGCGTCAGGCCGCCGGGTTCTGATCGTGCAGCATGACCACCTGCCGGATGGGAAGCGTCCAACCGGCCCTGCGGGCGCTGACGGCGCAGGTTCTCCGCAGCAGACGCTGCAACCGCAGGTAGTGGGGGGCGGCAGAGCCGGTGAAATCGGCGATGACCACCAGCTCGAGAGCGGCGGGCGAGGCTTCGCTCAGTTCCACCGAGGCATGCAGCAGATGCTCCGGACCGATCTCTTCCGCAACCGCCGCGCGGACGTCGGCAGCCAGCCGTTCCGGGATCTCATGTTCCGCTTCCCGGGCGTGGCGGTGATCGAGGAGAAAGCGGACCGAGACCCGGAAGTTATGCGAGAGATTCCGTGGAGTTCTCGCGAGGAAATCGGCAGCGGGATACGATTTGAAGCTTCCGCCCACCGGGAGGACCTGCACCATTTCGGGAGTCTGCAGCACCACCTTGCCAACCGTGCCGTCATTGAGTTCCACCCATTCTCCTTCCTCGCAGGGGAACCAGCGTTCCCGCGGAGAAAACGCCCGCGACGTCAGCGACCCCAGTTCCCGGAGCGGAAGGTGGAGCAGCCCTCCCGTAAGACTGGGATTCTGCAGTTCGCAATGGAAGTGCAGACGGCGCACCAGCCACGGAAGGCCTCGGAAAATGACGCGCTCGCCTTCCCGGACGGGTCCGAGATTGAGCAGCAGCCGCGCCTGATCATAAAAATGGGGAAGCGTGCGGCGGCTCAGCAGCACCAGTCCCGCCACCAGCAGCATCGCCAGCGTCAGCAGAAGCCAGTCGCCGGACAGCCACAGCACGAGAAATCCCGCCGCCAGCGAAACCACTCCCGAAAGGGCATAGTAAATCACATCGAAACTGCGCACCACGAGCGCGGAAAGCCCCAGCTTCTTCCGCAGTCCGCGGCGCCCGATCCAGCCATGAAGCCAGCTCAGCAGAGCAAACATCCCCGCGACTGCCGCAATCGCCATGACCAGATTGAGCAGCCGCTGGAGCACATACCCACTCCAGAGGTTCGCTGCGTAGTGACCGAAGCCACGGCGCTGCAACATCATTTCGTCAAGGCGGCGCTGCAGCGAAATGCGCTCGGCCTTGCGGGATTCCAGCTGCCGGCGGTATTCCGTGTCGAGCTTCGCCACTTCCTGCAGCACGTCCGCATGGGCAGACGGATCCGCGGCGGCCGCAATCTCGGTGGCGGTGGATTTGAGACCGTCGAGAGCCCGCTGCAGTTCCGGGATCTCCTGGTCGCGCCGGGCAAGGCCGCGCCGGAGTTCATCGATCTCCCGCGGCTGCTTCATGAGGTCGTCGAGGAAGTAGAGGGCCGGACGCAGCACCTGGCGGAACTGCTTCTGCAGATCCAGTTCCTCGCCATCCGCCGCCGGGACTTCCTGCACGCCCGTCAATTCCAGGCGCAGGCCTTCCTCGGCCTTGCGCAGTTCCTCGGCAAGCCTTGCCGATTCGCGCTCCAGCCGGAGTCTTTCCTCCGGAGCGAGACGACCGCCCTCCGCGAGCGCTTTGCGCACGGCATCCCATTGCACCGCAAGATCCTTGCGTTCCTCAAGACGGTCCCGCAGCAGCACCACCCGGGTCCCCGGCGCAGGCAACGGCGCTTCCGATGCCGCCGGGAGGGCCAGCAGCAGAAGCAGAAAAAGACACAGAATCGCGGATGAGCGCATGGCGGCGGAAATACCGCAGCTTCCTGCGCGCGCGGGGCGGACCCGCCGGCTCAGGCGAGAGCCGCCTGACGATCGAGAAGCCGCTTCAGTTCCGTATCCGGTAGTTCCACGTCCTCAAGCCGGATCGGCTCATCCTGACGATAGGCCTTCTTCAGAACGGCTGCCTTGGCATCGCCTCCGTGACCTTCGCTTTCGAGGGCGCAGACCGGCACGCCGCCCCCGCGGGCGTTGGCTGCGGCGCAGGTTTCCACGAGGCCGTAGACTTCATCTCCGCCGATCCCGTGGTAGATCTTCGTACCCGCGGGAAGATCGGTCTTGGCGTAGGCATATACATCGCTGAGCTTCCGCGCTGCGGGAGCAAGCACCGGCTTCTTCAGGAAGAAGGCCTGGGCGATGGCGCGCGGGGTTTCCAGCGTGCAGAGGTGATACGGACGGTAGAAGAGGTAGTACCAGCCACCGTTGGCCTTCTTGGATGCCACCGCGTTCACTTTGTAATAATTCATGAGGAAGTGGCGCTCGGCGTCGTCCTGCCATCCCACCACATAGACACCGCCGCCCGGTTCCGCATTGACCACGTAATCGATGTGCCCAACCTCGCCGCAGGCATCGAAGTCAAAGAGGTCGAGTACTTCCTTCACGTCCTTCTTCGCACTGCCGAATTCATGCCCGCGCATGCCGGGCTGGAGGGGCACCAGGCCCGCGCCATTCCCGATGAGGGCCATCTCGATATTCAGCTTCGTCCCGTCCGTGTAGGCAATGCACTGCACCACGCTCAGCTTGAGCTTGGCAGCGATTTCACGCTTCGACTCGGAGACCGCATGACGTTCAAGGTACCCCTTGATGTTGCCGGCCTGCACGATCCGGAAGCCCCACAGTTCAATCTCCTCGATCATCGTCTTGAGGACCCCGTGCTGGTCACCGGCATCGCTTGTGACCACGACACCCTGCTTGTCCGCCTCGTGCTTGAGCAACTGCCCAAGCGCCAGATCGACCTCGGCATTCATGAGAACCACGTGCGCCTTCTTCGCGATGGCCGCGAGGCAGTAGCGGGCCGCCGCCGCAATCGTGTTCGTGCATTCCACAAGCACATCGAACTGAAGATCCGGATTCGCGAGCAGAGCGTCCGTATTCAGTGACGTGAAGATTTCAGAGCGTTCCGAGCGCGGCGGCAGCGCACCGCTGCCGCTGCAGCGGACTTCCCCCAGCGCCGACGTGGCAACCCCCTTCGCAAGGGCCGCCTCGGAAATATCCGTCAGAAAGACCAATTCCATCCCGGGCGTCCGGGCCACCTGCCATGCCACCCCAAGCCCCATGGCTCCACAGCCAACCACGCCGACGCGGACGGTCCGGCCCGACTTCTCCAGAGTTTTCAGTAGATTGATCAAGGGGATGGGTAATTTAGGATTAAAAACAGGGAAAGGGCATCTTCCAACGCTGTAGCAGCGTCATGAAGGTACCTAGGGTGGCTAAACTGTTTCCACCGGGCTTGCAAGTGGTGTCGCGGCCAGAGCGGAGACTCTGAGACCAATTTCATTTGGCAGACTTCTTGTCCGGTCGGGATTCCGGCGGCAGTGAGCATTGTTTTTTTCAATGCACGGCACGGGAGAACCAATGAGGCGGTGGGCGGATGACGGGAGCACAATTGCCCCATGAAGATTCCGGAAGGACTGGCCAAGCGCAGCGACGATGAGATCCGGGCGGAACTGCATGGATTTCCGGCTCCCGCCGTCGCGGCACTGGTGAAGCTGAAGCATGGCTGCAGCCGTGACGACCTGCGGGAGGCACTGCTGGCGACCCTCGCCTTCTATCTGCCGCGGCACGCCCGCCGATCCCTTGCGGACACGCCGGACAGCGCCCGGCTGCGCGAGGATCTCGGCCTCGATTCCCTCGCGCTCGCCGAAGCCGCCTTCAAGCTCGATGATGTTCTCGGAATTCCCGTGGAAACGCGGGAAGTCGGAAATCTCGCCACCGTGGGCGATCTGCTCGATTTCTTCTGTGCGCGCCTGGAGGAAGCGGCATGAGGGCGGTGGTAGTCAGCGGGCTGGGGCTGGTGACGAGCATTGGCTCGGGCAGCACAGCCGTGCTGGCAGCCCTGAGAGAACTCCGTACGGGCATCCGGCCATGGGATCCCCTGCCCGGCACTGACCTGCCCGTGAAGGTGGCAGGCCCCGTGGACGGTTACGATCTGACGGCAGCCGACTCCGCTGGCTGGCAGTGGCCCGATCATGCGGGCATTGATCCTTCGCTGGTGCGCGGAATGCCACCGCATGGCCTGTATGCAATGGCTGCGCTGCAGGAAGCGCTAAGCGAGGCCGGACTCTCCATGGAAGACTGTGGCGACGGCCGCTGCGGGCTGTATACCGCGTCGGGTGGATCGCATCGGCTGACCCTGCAGCACCTCAGCGCCATGGCCCGCACCGGTTGGCGGCGCGGTCATCCGCTCGGCGTGGTCAGCAGCATCGCGGGCACCCTCAGCTTCCATCTCGCGGCGATGCTCGGAATCCGGGGAGAATC
This sequence comes from uncultured Akkermansia sp., assembly GCA_964605435.1. Taxonomy (GTDB): domain Bacteria; phylum Verrucomicrobiota; class Verrucomicrobiia; order Verrucomicrobiales; family V1-33; genus V1-33. Next base: position 5,474 of record CAZSDE010000006.1, on the reverse strand, counting down.
CTGCGGCTTCGTCTCTGCATGCGCTTCCTCGGCGCACGCGCTGGGCTACGCGGCCGATGCCATCCGGCTCGGGCGGCAGGACCGCGTCGTGGTGGTCGGAGCCGAGGATCTGTCCTTGGAAAGCGCCATGCCCTTTCATGCCATGGGAGCCTTGAGCACGGCAGCGGATCCCATGAAGGCCGTGCGGCCATTCGACCGGGAACGCAACGGATTCGCAGCCTCCGGCGGAGCCGCCGTGATGATCCTGGAATCAGCCGACGCCGCAGCCGCGCGCGGCGTGAAGCCGCTGGCCTTTCTGTGCGGCTGGGGTCAGGCCGCCGACGGCTTTCACCCAGCGGCCCCGCATCCGCAAGGAGCCGGATTGGAACAGGCCATGCGGCTGGCGATGACCGACGCCGGCATCACCGCTGCGGATCTTGGTTATGTGAATGCCCACGCTCCCGGGACTGTCGCGGGCGATGCCGCCGAAGCGCTCGCTCTACGGCGCTTTCTGGGAAATGCGGCGCCAGCGATTTCCAGTACCAAGGCGCTCACCGGTCACACGCTTTCCATGGCCGGCACCCTCGAAGCCGCCATCTGCGTGCTCGCCCTGCGCCACGGATTCATCCCGGGCCAGGCCCACCTCGCGGATCCCCTCGCCGAAGGAACCGGACTCCATTTTCCCCGCCAGACCCTCCAGCAGCCGCCGGGCTTTGCCATGAACCTGAACAGCGGCTTCGGCGGAGCCAATGTTGCCATGATTTTCTCTCATGCCTGAATCCACCCACGCGCCCGAAACCTACGCACTCACTGCATTCATGCTGCGCGCCGTCTGGGCAGGCATGCTCGCCGGCGTGCTCAGCGGAGCCATCATCGGACTATTCTTCGCCCGCGAGGACTTCATGGGTGGCTATCAAAGCTGGCGGCGGAGGCTCACAAGGCTCGGTCACATCTCTTTCTTTGGGCTCGCCCTCGTGAATGCGACCTTTGCGTTCACGAATCATGCGGTGTGCCTCGACCCGGGCATGGCTCAACTGGCAGGGTGGTCCTTCATCTGCGGAGCCATGACCATGCCGCTCTGCTGCTTTCTGGCCGCGTGGAAACAACCCCTGCGCCACCTGTTTCCCATACCGGTCATCTCCGTGTCGGCTGGCATTCTCCTGACACTCGCCGCGTGGAACTGAACCCTCCCACCTCCCCCACCCATGAGACTAGGATTCATCGCCATGTCCGGCGTCCCCTGCCGGAATGAGGAACTGCTCGCCATCGGGCTGACCCTTCCCGGATTCGTGGGACCAAACAAAGTTAATGCGTCGCTTCCAAGTCTCGGATTGCTCACACTGGCCGGCATGACGCCGCCGGAAATCCAGACGAGCTATGTGGAAGTGGCCGACATCCAGCAGCTCGATGGACTGCCGGGCGATTTCGACGCCGTCGCCATTTCGAGTTTCTCCGCGCAGATTGGCGAGGCCTACGCGCTGGCCGACCGCTGCCGGGCTGCCGGCATCACGGTCCTCATGGGCGGACTCCACGTGACCGCACGGCCGGACGAAGCCCTCCGGCATGCCGACTGCGTGGTCATCGGGGAAGGCGAACCCGTCTGGCCGACCGTTTGCCGCGACCTGCTCGCCGGGCAGTTGGAGCCCCGTTACGATGCCCGACCGACCCGCTTCAATCTCGCCGACGCTCCCATGCCGAGGTTCGATCTGCTGGACATTCCGCGGTACAATCGGCTGACTGTGCAGACGCAGCGCGGATGTCCCTACAACTGTGATTTCTGCGGAGCCAGCATCCGCCTCGCGCCCGGCTACCGGACCAAGCCCGTGCCCAAGGTCATGGACGAAATCCATGCGATCCGCGACCTCTGGGCTCATCCATTTCTGGAATTCGCTGACGACAATACCTTTGCCGACCGGAAACGGGGACGGGAACTCTGCCGCGCCATGATCCCACTCGGTCTGCGCTGGTTCACGGAAACCGATGTTTCCGTGGCATGGGACGACGAACTGCTCCGCCTCATGAAGGAAAGCGGCTGCGCCCAGATCCTCATCGGACTCGAAAGCCCCGGGGCCGCCGACCTCAATGGCGTCGAACACAAGGCCAACTGGAAAATGCACCAGGCCAACCGCTACGCCGAAGCCATCGACCGCATCCAGGACGCCGGCATCACCGTCAATGGATGCTTCGTGCTCGGACTCGACCATCATGACAACACCTGCTTCGACCGCGTCTTCGACTTCGTCAAAGCCACCGGACTCTACGAAGTCCAGATCACCGTGATGACTGCCTTTCCCAATGCTCCCCTGTACGACCGCCTCGAGCAGAGCGGACGGATTCTGACCCCCGAAGCATGGGACCAGTGCACCCTCTTCGACGTGAATTACCAGCCCGCCCGCATGTCCATCGCAGAACTGGAGAACGGCTTCCGCGATCTCGGCCGCAGAATCTACGACAGCGGTTTCATCGAGGAACGCCGCCGCCGCTTCTTCCAGCGCCAGGACGTCCTCCGCCGCACCGGAGACAGCTGATCATCACCACACCGCAGTCCAGCCCTCAGCCCTGCGGCACGACAATCTGATCACCATCCATGAGGAGCGGATTGTTGGAACCGTCAGGCTTGATGTTGCGGAGATCGTAGCGGGTTTCCTTGTTGCCGCGGACCAGTTTGACCTCGCGAACCTTCGCAAATTCCGTAAAACCACCCGAACGCGTGATCGCCTGGAAGAGCCGCATGTTCTCGCGCAGAGGAACTTCCCCCGGATTCCGCACCTCGCCGCCCACGTTGACCACGTGAGGAACATAGGTCGTCGGGTTCTGCATGTTCACCACAATGGTGGGATTCGTGTAGATGTCCGCCGCCTTGTAGGCCGCCTCGATCTTCCGGCTCAGTTCGCTCGTCGTGAACCCGGCAGCCATGATTTCCTGGTCGAGATGCGGGACCTTGATGGTGCCGCGCTCGGAAATCGTATAACTCGTGCTGACCACCGCCGCATCCTCGACAGGAGCCTTCAGCTCGACTTGGATCGGGTCCGTCGGCTTGAGCTTCGTCTGGGCGGAAGCCAGCGGGGCCGCGCAGATGGCGACCAGCATGAGAAAGCATTGAATGAGGGTCTTCATGGCAGAATATCGGTCGGTTCGGAAGATTGGCGGAAATCTGGGGGAAGTTGCCGGCTGATCAATAGTCCTCGGCTTCTCCGCGGCCGGGAGCAGCCTTCGTGGTGGCCGGGGCAGGACGCTGCGACGCCTTCGCTCCGGACTGACCAGCCGCGGCACCGCGCTGCTTGGAACGACCATCCGTATTCGTCGGCGAGTAGTACGTGTAGTAGCTCGTGTAGTACTGGTACTGACTGTCGCTGCGCACATCGACATTGTTGAGGACAACCCCGAGGAGGTTGCCACCGACATTCTCGATGGCCTGCTTCACGCGTAGCAGCATGCTGCGCGGCAGCTTGCGGTGCTGAATCACAATGATCGTGAGATCGACTTCCGAGGCCAGCACCGAAGCATCCGAAACGCCGAGAATCGGAGGCGAGTCGATGAGGACGAGATCGAAGCGGTTCTTGACGTCGGCAATCAGTTCCGACATCCGGCGGCTATTGAGAATGCCCGCCGCATCAGCTGGCAGGATACCCGACGGCATGAAGTAGAGATTCTCGACTGGAGTCTGGAGAATGACATCCTCCAGCATGAGCGCCGTCGTGAGGTAATTCGTAAGACCGACCGAGTTGTTGATATCGAAGAACGTATGCAGCTTTGGACGACGGAGGTCACCGTCGATCATGAGCGTGTTGTAGCCACCCTGAGCGCAGATGTAGGCAAGGTTGACCAGCGTAGTGGATTTACCCTCACCGGCTCCCCCGGAGACCACCGTGATTGCATTGGCGTCGGCACTGCGGCGGTTGAACTCGATGTTCGTCCGGAGAATCCGGTAGGCTTCCGCATCCGGGCTGAGACCGCTCTGCTTATGGAGCACCCCGACATCCTTGGGAATGACCGCAAGCACCGGAACCCCGAGGTAGCGTTCCACATCGTCGAGCGACTTCACGCTGGTGTCGAGGTATTCCAGGAAGAAGGCGAGCAGCAGGCCGAGCACGAGACCGAGACCAGCGCCGATCGAAAGCAGCAGCATGACATTCGGCTTCGATGGACGCGCTTCCGGAGTGGCCACCTGGAGGACCTCGATGGGCTTCCGGGGCACTTCTTCGTCGACCGCCGTCTTCATGGCGTGCTCCTTGACTTCCTGCAGGAGCTGGCGCTGCATCTCAAAGTTCGTCTTGGCAGTCGCGTACTCGCTGTTCTTGACCCGTTCCTCCACGGTGTCCGTCTTTTTTGACTCCGTGAGTTCCAGCCCCTTGGCGAGCATCTGTTCCGCCTGGGTGATCTGTACCTTCAGGCTGTCCTTGAAGCCGGAGACGGCCGTCTCCAGCGTTTTCCGGGTGGTGATGATCGATTCCTGAAGGCCGCGGATCTTCGGGTGATTCTTTCCGAATCCACTGTTCAGGAGGCGGGATAGTTCAATGATCGACTTCTGGTACTCGGGGTAGAGAGTGCGGATCGTGTCATTCTGGACATCAAGGGAGGCGGCATTGGCAATCAGTTCGTCGCCTTGCAGATTGATGAGACTTTCCAGCTGTGACTTGAGGCGGATCACCTGCTGCTCAAGTACATTCTGGCTGCGGACGCTCTCTGCATATTCTTCCGGCTTCGTGGTCACCACCGGGCTCAGGCCCTGACCGCCTAGGAAGCTGCGGTCCACGATTCCGTATTTCCGGGCCACTTCATTCATGGCCATCTGAGCAGCCTCGAGAACATTTTCCTGCGACTTGATCTTCGCCTCGAGAGTCTGGGTCATCCGGCGGATTTTCTCGGCTTCCCCTTCCTTCCGCTTGGAATCGTAGGCATCGCGGACCGCATTGGCAATGGCCGCTGCTTCGTCGCGATTGGTGCTCGAAACGATCACGGTCATGATTTCCGTGCCCCGCTCCGTCTCCGTCTCGATCATTTTCTCGAGCTTGCCGATCGCTTCATCGAACGGAGTCGTCCAGGTCTGGTCGAGGTTGAGTTGTTTGACGACGAGGCTGAGGTTCTCGTGGGAGGTGACGGTTTTGAATTCTGTTTCCAGCCAGTTGCCGGAGTAGGCACTGCGCTCGCTGATGGCGTTCGTGTTGAACGCATTCATGGCCGAGCTGAGCTGAACGCGGAATCGGGTCGTGCTCTGGTATTTGCGGTCGAGCAGGGCAATGATGACGAGACAGGCCAGCGAGATCAGGAAAAACGTCAGGAGGATGACACCCCAGCGGTTGCGGATCACCTGCCAGTAATCCAGGGCGTGCATCTTGGAGTCGTTCAGCTGCTCTCTCATGATTCGTGATTATAGCTAAATGCTTTGGATCGGCAAGGATTTCCCCGCAGAGAAAAAAACCCCCACAGCGCTTACGAAATCGCTGTGGGGGTTGTAAATTTCTGCTCCGCGAAGGAAGCGACAAATGATATCA